>JAYRMB010000002.1:300000-459517 GCA_041904995.1 Azonexus sp. | reverse complement strand
TCCAAGCGCAATGGCAGTCAGAACTACAGCGAATATGGTTTTCATCGGGTTTCCTATGGCATGGGTGCAATACCCAACCAATATAGTCAACTAATCTTAACGCAAGCTTAAAGCCAAGACGGGTTTCCGTTGCTTGTTGAGTCCGCCTACCGAAGATATTTTCAGCCCAAGTTCAAGCATCCTTGGCATAACCCATATTGGTTATTCTTTCAATTTTTGTTATGCACTGAGCGATACTTAAGGAACTGATGTATCAGAGTTTATCGTGTAGGCGTTGCGGCGGGTATCAGCCTAACCAGTCATTCAAATGGGTGCTGATAAAGACAGGCGACCGTCCGCCCCTGGCCGATACCAGCGCCAGCCTGAGCGGAATATTGGCAGCGGTGGAGTTGGGTTCGGCATCACGATCCTGACCCGGCCGGTCTGCCGGGCAATCTGCAGATTTTGTCAGGCATGCCGGAACTGCCCAGCATAGGCCCGCTACTGCATCGGGCGGAAGCGGAGCCAAACGCTGTCGTCAAGCAACAGGAAACCATCATCCTGGGCAAACTCGCGCAACTGCTTCCTGCCCATTGAAGATTCGCCGGTAGATAGAGCAATTGCGGTCAGGATTTGTCGGCGCGTCCCGCGCATAGTGTGCGCTGTGAACCGAGGATTAAAGATGAGCAACACACAGGCTGAAAAATACGCAAGGCGCTTCGCGAAAGTGCTCGACCATATCGAGTCCAACCTGGGCGAAACGCTGAGCACGGAACTTCTGAGCCAGGTCGCCAATTTCTCCAAGTTTCACTTCCATCGGCAATTTGCCGAATACGTCGGTACCAGCGTTGGTCGTTACATCCAGTTGCTGCGTCTGCGGCAGGCCAGTTATCGGCTCGCTTTCAGTCGCCAGGACAAAATCATCGACATCGCCCTGGACGCCGGCTTCGAAAACCCGGAATCGTTTACGCGCGCCTTCAGGAACACCTTCGGCCAGTCGCCCTCCGCATTCAGGCGGCAACCGGACTGGGAATCCTGGCATGACCGCTATCGCTTCCGTATCCCGGAAAGGAAACAAACCGTGCAAGTCGAGATCGTCGATTTTAAAACCACCCGTGTCGCCGTCATGGAGCATCGCGGCCCGACGGAAAGGGTCAATGACTCTGTCGGCCAATTCATTGACTGGCGAAAGGCGAGCGGTCTTTCGCCAAAGAACAGCAGCCGGTCCTTCGGCATTGTCTACGACAACCCGGACACCTGCGAACCTGCAGACTTCCGGTTCGATATCTGCGGAGAAGTGCATGACGAGGTGCCGGCCAACCCGCAGGGCGTGATCACGAAATACATTCCCGGCGGCCGTTGCGCGCGGGTGCGGCATAACGGCTCCCACACTAGGATTGGCGAGAGTATCTACCCGCTCTACCGCAACTGGTTACCGGAGAGTGGCGAGGAGCTGCGTGATTTTCCGCTCTATTTCCATTACCTCAACTTGATGCCGGAAACACTTGAGCATGAACTGGTGACCGATATCTACCTGCCTCTGAAGTCGTAGATCCATGGCAGCTTCCGCGAAACGGGCGTGCAACGAGACGTCATGCCAATTTCTGGAAGCTGCCGATTGTTCAGGTAGAGCGCAGGACCAGAATGCTGCCGAGCGAGCGCAGCCCAACGACTTCTTCGAGCGCCAGCCCGCCGGCCTGAATGAGCGATTTCCATTCACTGAGCGTCCGTTCTCGCCCGCGGCACCCGACGAACATCTGCATGTCGAATGATGCGCTGGCGACATCAGCGCCGGTTTCCGGTACGACCATTTCCAGCACTGCCGCGCGGGCGCCACTGTCGCCCATGGCGGCACGGAGCTGGCGCATGAGCCGCACGCAGGTCGCATCGTCGAAGGCATGCAGGACGGCCGAAAGCAGATAGATATCCCACGGACCAGTGGCGGCGGGAATGCTATCGAGCAGGTATCCGGCCTCAAAATGCAGGCGCTCGACTCCTTGTGCCGGGTGATTGGCCCAGTAGCGTTGGGCTTCCTCGACGACCTGCGGGCGGTCTACCACCAGCGCGGACAGTCCGGGATGGCGTCGCACGATGGCCAGTGCCTTGCTGCCTCGCGAGCCGCCTAGGTCGATCAGCCGGTCAAACCGGCCCCAGTCCATATCGGTGGCAAACCCGTTGCCGGCCAGGCTTTCGACGCTATCCATAGCGCCCGAGAAAAGCCGGTCGAAATCGGCATGATGGTCGAGATAATCGAACAGTTCCTCCTCATGGGCGAGCAGGAAGGGCGGCGTGCCGCTGCGGATGCCGGCTTCTAGTTGCTCGAACCAGGGGCGGCTCATGGTTTCGGAGTTGTGCAGCAGGATCATGGCGCGAACGCTGTGCGGATCGTCACTGTGCAGGTAATGGGAGAGCTTGTTGTTGCGGAAAACCATGGGTGCCGTTTCTTCGAATACGCCAATTGCTGCGAGCAGGCGCATCAGGCGTCCGAGCGCATCGCCACTTGCACCAAGGCGCCCGGCGAGTTCAGCTGCGCTCAGGTACTCTTCCCCAAGATGCGTGGCAACATCGAGTCGCGCTGCCACGAAGAGCGCCCGCGATTGCCAGTAGGCAGAACCGATCTGGACGAGCCGGAAAGGCGCAGGCGTCAGTTTGCCGGGAATCGACTGCAACCAGGCGCCGAATTTCATGGCCTTGGCGAATCGGCGTACCGCTCCGGTATTCATTTGCAGCGTCATGGTTTTTCTCCTTCCTTGCCAGAGACAGACGGCGCCAGGCCGGCGGCGAACAGATGGCCGTTGAACGCTGCCAGGTTATGCAGAAAGGCCTCGTCCATGGGACGCTCCATCTGTTCCTCGAAGATTTCCTTGAGCAGCATGGGTGTCATGGCCAGGCTGACAAAGGCCAGGCGCAGGATGTCAGGATCGATGGCCGCTGCGATCTGCCCGTGCGTCTTTAACTCGGCGACCTTGCCTGCGCCGCGGGTGCGTCCGCGCTCAAGTAGCTGTTGGATGAAACGGCGGCCCGGCCCGTGGCGGAGTGCTAGCACCTTGAGAATCAGCTTAGGGAATTCCGGGCGGGCCGACATGGTCCGGTAATACAGTCCGAGGAAATCCGCGAAACCGGCCGTCGAGGCGAGTAGCTGCCCATCAAGAACGTCGAGCAGCGGGCTCAGGGTCTCGCGGATCATCTCCTCGTAGAGCCCTTCCTTGCTGCCGAAGTAGTAGCGGATCATCGACACGTTGGCGCCAGCGCATTCGGCAATGCGGCGGGTGCTGACCTTGTGATAATCGTTAGCGAGGAAGCAATCCAGCGCCGCCTTGATCAGGCGGCTGCGAAGGGGGGCGTTAGCGTTGGATGTTTCCACGATCGGCTCGACTGGTTTTGATGACGGTCAGGTTAGCAGCCGTCCAAGTGCGATCGGTAGGATTATCGTCAATCAATTATGGGGAAATGATTGGTTTTGTCAGGGGTATCGACCATTGCGAAGAAAATGACCGAAGCCGGGCGTTGCTGCAAGACAATATCGTGAGCAGGATATTTGCTATTGATCGGCGTTCAGGGCCAATAGATATTGTCGGGACGCTAAACGCAGCATCTCGAGGTTTGCGTAATCTGGATCAGACGATTGGTTACTATGCCGAATAGCTGACCCACTGGGGATAATGGCAAACGGAGTGGTGTAGGGAAGTAGCTCGAATTTCCGCTGCGGCTGTTCAGCGGTCGTTCATGAAATGCAGCTTCACCGTCCGCTCTGGCCGATAATCGGACTGCCAAATGAACCAGGAGGGAATTATTTTCCCTCCTGTTTTGATTAGCGGAGGATCAACGGCAGATCAGGTATCCAGCGAGTACCCACCTCTACGGACTGAGACTTTTTCTCCCTGAATCATGAGTTGCCGAGGACGTCCTCGTGTATCGAATGCACGGGGCTTGTACTGTCCCTTGGTGAGTGCTCTCGTTCCTGGTGGTACGTCATCCCCCAAGGCCTGAGAATGCTTCGTCAGATAGATCAATGCAGAGATCATGTGCCATCGCTTCAGCTCATCCGAGTGCTGCACCATACCAATAGAGGGGGGTGAGGGTGAGGTTACGGATGTGCCCTCAGATTGCTCATCGTCTGGCCATCGAAGCTTAGCAGTGTCGGGGGTTTCACTAGGATGGAGATGGTGGTCGCATGGGAACTTGAATTCCGCGAGCATCCTAATTGCCTCAGATACGTCGAAGTAGGGGCCTGCTGGGAGCGAGAGTGTGCGCGCAGCCGATTGCGAAGCGGATTCTGACAAGGAAAATCTCCAAGATATAGAGGGGGGTTTCGTTGTCTGAATTCTCCATCATTGTTTGGGCTGAGCCAATAAAGCCTTGAGTGCGGCAGTTTGTTCGATGTCTCTGTTGCACATGGCGAGTACATCATTCGATTTCTTCTCTAAGCCTAGTGCCGCAATCGCGGTAAAATTTGTCGTCTCATACTGGGTTATATAAGAGTGAGGAAAACGTGTACCTATGCGTGTACTTTTTCAAAGTATCGAATGTATCTGAATCAGTAGTGACGGGCCTTTGCGCTCGCTACTACTGATTCAGATTCAACCTGAATAGATTCATGCTTCCAACCTCCGGCAAACCCGTTGCGAAATCTCTGGCGCGGCGACTGTTTGCCGGGTGGTTGCTGATCGCATTGTCGGTCATCACGCTGTCTGCATATTTTCTGCACGCCAGTCTGCAGCAACAGGAAGAGCGTACCCGGCTCGAAGTACAGAACCTCAGTTTCGTCGTCGAGCGCGACGTCGCCGCGTGGATCGACAAGATCGATCTTGTCCTGTTGTCGGCGATCGATGCTTACGACAGCGCCCGCCAGACCGGCCCGGTCAATGGGGAGGCCATGGACGAGCGTTTGCACAAACTGCGCGAGCGACAGCCGAGAATCATCGGCCTGCGCATTTCCGATGCCGCTGGCAAAAAGGTGCTCTACGGCAGCGAGGGCATGACCACAGGCATCGAGGATCGTAGCTATTTCCGCCAGCTGCGTGATAACCCGAATCTGGGGCTGTTTGTTTCGGAGCCTCTTTATGGGCGAATTAGCGGCAAATGGACGCTGATCATGGCCCGTCGCTTGCCGGATGTTGATGGTCAGTTTTCCGGGGTGGCCTTTGCCAGCGTCCCGCTCGATTCTTTCGAGAAGGATTTCGACGCCTTGCAGTTGGGCGACAACGGTTCGATCACCTGGCGTGACGAGAACCTGAAAGTCGTCGCCCGGCGTCCGAAGGTCGGGGCTGTCAGCGAGTATGGCGCGCGCGTATTGTCGGAGGATTTTCTGGCCGCGTTGGCCCGTGATGCCGGCAAAGGTGAATACATTTCGGGGAAAACCAGCATCGACGGCGTTGAACGGCTGCATGCTTTCCGCCATAACCAGCAGTACCACTTTTACGTCAATGTCGGCGTGGCCAAGCAGACCTATATTGGCGCCTGGCGACGCCAGCTTGAAGGGACGGCGGCACTACTGTTGCTGTTCCTCGGTTTGAGTGCCTGGGCAACGCGCCAGCTATACCGGTATTCGAATACTCTGAGTGAACGTGAGCGCACGCTCAGAACGATTTTCGATACCTCCGATGGAGCGATTTTTCTGGTGGACGCGCGAGGCCGGATCACGGCTGCCAACGAGCGCATGTCGGCAATGTGGGGCATCCCCATGGCTGAGCTGATTGGGGGCGAATATGTCGACCTGATCCATTCGGGGCAGCGCGACATCGGCCGTCAGAAGATGTTGCAGCTGATGGGTAGCGAGATTCCTTTCGTGCGTCTTGAACGTGAATATGTGCGTCGTGATGGTGTGCCGTTCTGGGGGTTTCTATGCGGCCGACAGTTGCGTGACGACGACGGGCAGTTGGTCGGTCTGGTCGGGGTGATTACCGATATCGATGAGAAAAAGCGCAACGCTCAGGAACTTGAGAAGCATCGCGCACATCTCGAAGAACTGGTGCGTGAACGTACGGCGCAGGCCGAGCAGGCGAAGGTGGCTGCCGAGCAGGCAAACCTGGCGAAGAGCAGCTTCCTGGCCAATATGAGCCACGAGATTCGCACGCCGATGAATGCGATCGTCGGCCTGACCCATCTGCTGCGGCGGGAAAAACCGACGCCGCAACAGGAAGATCGATTGACCAAGATCGCAGCTTCGGCCGAGCATTTGTTGTCCATCATCAACGATGTGCTTGATATATCCAAGATCGAATCGGGCAAGTTGGTACTGGCCGTCGAGCCTTTCCGGGTGTCTGATCTCGTCGAGAGATTGCTCGGACTGTGCGTTGAGCGGCTGCAGGCCAAAGGGTTGTCCTTGCACACGGCTGTAGGTGACCTGCCGGCACTTCTGGTCGGCGATTGCACCCGGCTCAGCCAAGCCTTGCTCAACTATCTCGGAAACGCGATCAAGTTCACCGAGCAGGGCAGCATTTCTTTGCGTGCTTCGGTTCTGGAGGAGGATGAGCAATCGCTGTTGATCCGTTTCGAAGTCCAGGATACCGGTATCGGCATTCCGGCAGAGGCTTTGCCACGCCTCTTCAATCCCTTCGAGCAGGCGGACAACTCGACGACGCGCAAATATGGCGGAACCGGTTTGGGCTTGGCGATCACGCGGCGCCTGGCAGAACTAATGGGGGGGCAGGCCGGGGTTGAAAGTTTGGAAGGTGAAGGCAGCACATTCTGGCTGACGGCTCGTCTGGGAAAACTCAATCCGGTTTCAGCCGTGAAGGCAGCGGGTGGTTCGGTGAGTGAGTTGTCGGCGGCGGATTTGGCCGACAAGCGCATCCTGCTGGTCGAGGACGATCCGATCAACCGCGAAGTGGCCGGCGAATTGGTTGAGGTCTTGGTCGGTTTGCCGCTCGATATGGCGGAAAATGGCGAGCAAGCGATCGAAATGGTGCAGCAACGTCGTTACGACCTGATACTGATGGATTTGCTGATGCCAGGCATGGATGGTCTGGAGGCGACCCGACGCATTCGCCAGTTGGCGGGTTATGCGGAGACCCCCATTCTGGCGATGACGGCCAACGCCTTTTCCGAAGACCGGGTTCGCTGTCTGGAGGCCGGGATGAACGACCACATCGCCAAGCCGGTCGATCCGGATCGCTTGAACGATGCCCTGCGACGCTGGCTGCAGCCGGGCGCGAAGGCGCCGTTAGAATAGCGGTTTGGCAAAGCCCAATAGTTTTCGAGGAATACCGATGTCGGGAAATCTTTATGTCGTCGCAGCACCCTCAGGAGCCGGCAAGACCACCTTGGTCCGCCTGCTGCTTGAGCGCGAGCCCGGGGTGAATCTGTCCATCTCCTACACAACGCGCGGCCCGCGGTCGGGGGAAGAGAACGGCCGCGAATACCATTTCGTCGATGTCGAAACCTTAAAAGGCATGATCGACCGCCAGGAATTTCTGGAGTGGGCCGAGGTTCATGGCAATTTCTATGGAACGTCGAAAAAGTGGATTGCCGACCAACTGGCGGATGGGCGGGATGTCCTGCTGGAAATCGACTGGCAGGGCGCACAGCAGGTGCGCTCGCTTTTCCCGCAGGCGATCGGGATTTTCATCCTGCCGCCGTCGATGGAGGAACTGACGCGCCGCCTGACCGGACGCGGCACCGATGCCCAGGAAGTGATCGCCCGCCGATTGGCTGCCGCACAAGCGGAGATGCGCCATGTCGGGGAATTTGACTATGTTATTATTAACGACCAACTCGACCAGGCACTGGAAGACTTGCGCGCCATCGTGCGCGCTTCCCGCCTGGCCTTTCCGGCCCAGCGTGCCCGTCACGCGGCCCTGTTTGACCGATTGATCTGAATTAGAGGTTTGCCCATGGCTCGCGTTACCGTCGATGACTGCCTGAAACGTATTCCCAACCGCTTCCAGATGACCCTGGCCGCCGCTCACCGCGCCCGCCAGCTGGCCAACGGCGCCACCCCGCTGGTCGATGCCGAAAAGCACAAGCCGACCGTCGTCGCGCTCAAGGAAATGGGTGCCGGCAAGGTCGGCCTGGAAGTGCTGAACCGCGGTCAGGCCTGATACCCACGGGCGGTGAAGCTTGAAGGAACCAGCGCCGTCACCCTCGCCGCCCGCCTTGGAAGAACCCGCCTACCGGGTTTTTCTCGATAGTCTCGACTATCTCCCTCACACCGATGTAGAACGGATTCAGGCTGCGTATGCCTACGCAGCCAAGGCGCATGCGCATCAGAAGCGCATGTCGGGAGAGCCGTACATCACCCATCCGCTGGCCGTCGCTGGTGCCGTCGTCGAATGGCGCATGGACGGTGACGCCATTTGCGCCGCTTTGCTGCACGATGTTCTGGAAGATACCGGGACGAGCAAGCGCGAGCTGGCGGACAAGTTCGGCAACGAGGTTGCAGAGCTGGTCGATGGCTTGTCCAAGCTGGACAAGATGGAGTTTGCTTCCTACCAGGAGGCGCAGGCGGAAAACTTCCGCAAGATGCTGATGGCGATGGCACGCGACCTGCGCGTCGTGCTCATCAAGCTGGCCGACCGCCAGCACAATATCCAGACCATGTCGGCGATGCGGGCCGACAAGCGGGCGCGTATCGCCCGCGAAACGCTCGAAATCTATGCGCCGATCGCCTTGCGTCTTGGCTTGAACAAGCTGTATCGCGAGTTGCAGGACACCTCCTTCCGCCTGATTCATCCGCATCGCGCTGACGTGCTGGCCAAGGCGATGAAGGCGGCGCGTGGCAACCGCAAGGAGTTGCTGACCAGGATCCAGAGCGGCATCGAGGACAAGCTGAAACATGCCGGCCTGAAGGCCGAGGTGTTCGGTCGCGAAAAGAGTCTCTACTCGATCTTCCGCAAGATGAAGGACAAGCATCTGTCCTTCTCGCAGGTGCTCGACATCTATGGCTTCCGCGTCATCGTCGACAACGTGCCGACCTGCTATCTGGCGCTCGGTGCCCTGCACAGCCTGTTCAAGCCTGTTCCCGGCAAGTTCAAGGACTACATCGCCATTCCCAAGGCCAACGGTTATCAGTCCTTGCACACCACGCTGATCGGTCCCTACGGTACGCCGGTCGAAGTGCAGATTCGCACGCGCGAAATGCACAACGTCGCCCAGGAGGGTGTTGCCGCGCACTGGTTGTACAAGGACATGGACGAAACCAGCGCCGATTTGCAGGTGAAGACGCACAAGTGGTTGCAGTCGCTGCTGGAAATGCAGAGCAGCGATTCGTCGGAGTTTTTCGAGAACGTCAAGATCGACCTCTTCCCCGACGAGGTTTACGTCTTCACGCCCAAGGGCAAGATTCTCGCCATGCCGCAGGGTGCGACGGCAGTGGATTTCGCCTATGCCGTGCACACCGATGTCGGTCACCATTGCTCGGCAGCGCGCATCAATCACGAACTGGCACCGCTGCGCAGCGAATTGAAGAATGGCGACCTGGTCGAGATCATCACCTCGCCGCAAGCCAGCCCGAATCCGATCTGGCTGACCTACGTGAAGACCGGTCGGGCGCGCAGCAAGATTCGCCATTTCCTCCGTACCATGCAGAACGAGGAGTCGGCACGCCTGGGCGAACGCCTGCTGCGCCAGGAATTGCTGTCGCTTGGTGTGGTGCCTATCTCGATTCCGGCCGAGGCGTGGGACTCGCTGGTCAAGGCGGGGGGGCAGAAGTCGATCGAAGAGGTTTATTCCGAAATCGGCCTCGGCAAGCGCCTGCCTTCCGTTGTGGCCCGCCGCCTGCTGGCCCGTGAGGACATCTCGCCGGATACACCGAGCAACATGACGCTTGCCATCCATGGCACCGAAGGCATGGCCATCCAATTGGCGCGCTGCTGTCAGCCGATACCGGGCGATCCGATCATCGGCTCGATCAAGAAGGGCAGCGGCCTGATCATCCACACCCACGATTGCCCGGTCATCCGCAAATCGCGTTCGACCGAGCCGCAGAAGTGGATCGACGTCGAATGGGAGCCGGAAGAAGGCAAGCTCTTCGATATCCGCATCCGCGTCGAGGTCAAGAATACGCGCGGCGTGCTGGCTCAGGTGGCGGCCGCCATTGCAGAGTGTGGTTCGAACATCGAGCATGTGGCGATGGATTCCGATCCCGAACGCCTCTTTACGGTGCTTAGTTTTACCATCCAGGTCGCCCATCGTAACCATCTGGCAACCGTGATGCGCGGCCTGCGGCATATTCCCGAGGTCACGCGCATCGTTCGGGAAAGGGGAGGCGAGGCTTGAGGATACTGGTGCTGGGCGCCGGCGTCGTCGGAACGACGACAGCCTGGTATCTGGCGCGGGCAGGTCATCAGGTTACCGTCGTCGACCGCCAGCCGATAGCCGGCAACGAGACCAGCTTCGCCAACGGTGGACAGATTTCGGTTTCGCACGCCGAACCCTGGGCCAACCCGCATGTTCTGCCCCGCCTGCTCAAATGGCTGGGGCGCGAAGATGCTCCTTTGCTCTGGCGCTGGCGGGCCGATCCGGCGCAACTGGCATGGGGCCTGCGCTTCGCGCGCGAGTGTCTGCCAGGGCGCACCCGTGGCAACATCGCCGCAATCGTTGCCCTGGCGCTCTACAGCCGCGGGCAACTGCAGGCGCTACGGCGGGAGTTGGCGCTCGAATACGACCATCTGGAACGCGGCATCCTGCACATCTATACCGATGCCGAAGAGTTCGACGCGGCCATGGCGGCTGCCGAAGTCATGCGCGACTTCGGGCTGGATCGGTCAGCGGTCGATGTCGATCGCTGTATCGAGCTGGAACCGGCCCTGGCCGATGCCCGCCATCGACTGGTCGGGGGCGACTACACGCCGTCGGACGAGTCGGGCGACGCCCATCGTTTTACCCGTGCCTTGGCGGACCGGGCGCAGGCCGCGGGGGTGGAATTCCTGTTCGGACGCAGCATCGAACGTATCGCACCCGGTGGCAGCAAGATCGCCGGTGTCGTGGTGAGCGGTGACGACGGGCCGGAACTGCTGACAGCCGATGCCTATGTTGTGGCCTTGGGTAGTTATTCGCCGCTCTTATTGTACCCGTTGGGCCTGGGGCTCCCGGTCTATCCCGCCAAGGGGTATTCGGCAACTCTGGAGCTTGCCGCTGGGACACCGGCGCCCAGCGTCAGTCTGACCGATGACGAACGCAAGCTGGTTTTTTCGCGGCTGGGTAATCGTCTGCGCGTGGCCGGCACGGCGGAATTCAACGGCTACAACCTCGAACTGAACCCGGTGCGCTGCCAGGCGTTGATCACGCGCACCCAGCAACTTTTCCCGCGCCTGGAGTTCGTCGGCGAACCGCAATTCTGGTGTGGCTTGCGTCCAGCGACACCGTCCAATGTCCCCTACATCGGACGCACCCGCTACGGTAACCTGTGGCTGAATACCGGCCATGGCACCCTCGGCTGGACCATGGCCTGCGGCTCCGGTGTAGCCTTGGCTGCATTGATCGACGGCAAACGGCCCGAGCCCGATTTCCCTTTCCTGAAATGCTGATCGACACCCACTGCCACCTGGATGCCGCCGAATTCGACGGCGACCGGGCGGCCGTGCATGCCGCGGCGCTGGCCGTCGGCGTGGAACGCTTCGTGGTGCCGGCTACTGCGGTGCACAGCTTCAAAACGACAAAAACCGTGATCGATACATACGCCGGTTGCGTCGCCGCTTATGGCATCCATCCAATGTATGTGATGCAGGCCGGAGAGGGTGACCTGGCGGTCGTCCGCGATTGGCTGGCGAATGAGCGGCCCGTCGCCGTTGGTGAAATCGGACTGGATTTTTTCGTGCCGGATATCGATGCGGCGCGCCAGGAGCATTTCTTCGTCGAGCAGCTGAAGCTGGCACGGGAGTTGGACCTGCCCGTGCTGCTGCATGTGCGGCGGGCGATCGATCCCATCCTCAAGCACCTGCGCCGTATTCGCGTGCCGGGCGGCATCGCCCATGCCTTCAACGGCAGCCGCCAGCAGGCCGACGAGTTCATCAAGCTTGGCTTCAAGCTGGGTTTTGGCGGGGCCATGACCTATAGCGGTTCGACCCGTATCCGTGAGCTGGCGGCAAGCTTGCCGCTCGAAGCCATCATCCTCGAAACCGATGCACCGGATATTCCGCCGGCTTGGCTCAACCGGGGACGCAACACGCCGGCTGAACTGCCGCGCATCGCCGATGTGCTGGCCGAATTGCGCGCTGTTTCCCCGCTTGAAGTAGCTGCGGCAAGCACGGCCAATGCTCGGGCTGTAATGCCCGGACTTTGACCGGCGTCAACAAAACTTAGAACTTGTGGGGTTATTTCCCCGCCTTTGATCTGTGCTAAAGCGCATGGGTTGCAAGGGCGTAGATTGCTTTCGCTGACAACAGACTGACAGGGTGTGGGGCAATGGAAGCAACGGGGGCGATCAATATTTCCAGCCTGATCGTCGGTGCTCAACCGGCGATGCTCGATCGGGTGCGCGCCGGACTTGGCGCGATGCCCGGTGTCGAGGTTCATGCCTGCAGCGACGATGGTCGCATGATCGTTTCCCTGGAAACGAATTCCGAACGTTCCACCGTCGATACCTTCGAAGCGATTCGCCAACTGGATGGAGTTCTATCCGCATCCTTGGTGTATCACCAATACGAAACCGATCCGGATGAGGAGGCTTGAGGTCATGGAAGTGAAACTGACGCGGCGTGATTTCATCAAGAGCAATGCCGTTGCGGCGGCAGCGGCGACGGCCGGAATTTCGGTCCCCGGCTTGGCGATGGCGCAACAAAAAGGCAGCGATGGCGTACGCTGGGACAAGGGTGTCTGCCGCTACTGCGGTACCGGCTGCGGTGTCCTGGTCGGGGTTAAGGACGGTCGTGTCGTGGCCACCCAGGGCGACCCCGAGGCGCCGGTCAATCGTGGCCTGAACTGCATCAAGGGTTATTTCCTGTCGAAGATCATGTACGGCAAGGATCGCCTGCAGACACCGATGCTCCGGATGAAGGACGGCAAGTTCGACAAGAACGGCGATTTCAAGCCGATCACCTGGAAGCAGGCCTTCGACATCATGGAAGAAAAGTGCAAGGCCGCACTGAAGGAAGGCGGCCCGCGCAATATCGCCATGTTCGGCTCTGGCCAATGGACGGTGTGGGAAGGCTATGCCGCGGCCAAGCTGTTCAAGGCCGGCTTCCGCTCCAACAATATCGACCCCAATGCCCGCCACTGCATGGCCTCGGCCGTTGCCGGCTTCATGCGCACCTTCGGCATCGACGAGCCGATGGGCTGCTATGACGATGCCGAACACGCCGATGTCTTTGCGCTATGGGGCTCGAACATGGCCGAGATGCACCCGATCCTGTGGTCGCGCATTACCGACCGTCGGTTGAGCAACAAGAACGTCAAGGTTCATGTGCTGTCGACCTTCAACCATCGTTCCTGCGAGCTGGCCGACAACACGCTGATCTTCAAGCCGCAGTCCGACCTGGCCATCCTCAACTACATCTGCAACCACATCATCACCACCGGTGCGGTGAACAAGGAATTCGTCGCCAAGCACGTCAAGTTCGCCAAGGGGGTCACCGACATCGGCTATGGCCTGCGCCCGAATCATCCGCTGGAAAAAGTAGCGATGAACAACGGCTATCCTGGCGAAGACGGAAAGCCGAAGGGCAATCCGAACAACTCGACGCCGATGACTTTCGACGAGTTTGCGGCCTTTGTCTCCGAATACACGCTCGACAAGGCGCACGAGATTTCCGGCGTGCCCAAGGACAACCTCGAAGCGCTGGCCAAGGCCTACGCCGATCCCAAGGTCAAGGTGGTCTCCTACTGGACCATGGGCTTCAACCAGCACACGCGCGGCACGTGGGTCAATAACATGATCTACAACGTTCACCTGCTGGTCGGCAAAATCTCCGAGCCGGGCAACGGCCCATTCTCGCTGACCGGCCAGCCCTCGGCCTGCGGAACGGCGCGCGAGGTCGGTACCTTTGCCCACCGCCTGCCGGCCGACATGGTGGTGATGAATCCCAAGCATCGCGAACTGTCGGAGAAGCTGTGGAAACTGCCGGCTGGCACCATTCCCGACTGGATCGGGCTGCACGCCGTGGCGCAGAGTCGTGCCCTGAAGGACGGCAAGCTTGGCTTCTACTGGACGTCGACCACCAACAACATGCAGGCCGGGCCGAACGTCAATGACGAAATCTACCCGGGCTGGCGCAATCCGAAGGCCTTCGTCGTCGTTTCCGACGTCTATCCGACCGTTTCGGCGATGTCCTCCGACCTGATCCTGCCCTGCGCCATGTGGATGGAGAAGGAAGGCATGTACGGCAATGCCGAGCGGCGCGGCCAGATGTGGCGTCAGCAGGTCAAGGCACCGGGCGAAGGTAAATCCGATCTCTGGCAATACATGGAGTTCTCGAAGCGCTTCAAGATCGAGGAAGTCTGGCCGGCCGAATTGCTCGACAAGAACCCGGAGTACAAGGGCAAGACCCTGTACGACGTGCTCTATGCCAACGGCCAGGTGAACAAGTTCGGGCTGGACGAGGTCAAGAAGGTCAACGCCCATGGCATCAAGGACTACATGAACGACGAGTCGCAGGCCTTCGGCTTCTATGTCCAGAAAGGCTTGTTCGAGGAATATGCCAGCTTCGGTCGCGGCAAGGCGCATGACCTGGCCAATTTCGACGTCTATCACAAGGCCCGCGGTCTGCGCTGGCCGGTGGTCGAGGGCAAGGAAACGCTGTGGCGCTTCCGCGAGGGTTACGATACTTACGTGCCGAAGGGCGAAGGCGTCCGGTTCTATGGCTATCCGGACGGCAAGGCGATTGCCTACGCGCTGCCCTACCAGCCGGCGGCCGAAATGCCCGATACCGAATTCGACCTGTGGTTGTGCACCGGCCGCGTGCTGGAGCATTGGCACACCGGCTCGATGACCCGCCGTGTCCCCGAACTGTACAAGGCGATGCCGGATGCGATGGTATATATGCATCCGGAAGATGCCAAGAAACGCGGGCTGGCGCGCAACGATGTGGTCAAGGTATCGACGCGGCGTGGCGAGGTTCAGCTGCGTGTCGAGACCAAGGGCCGCAACAAGCCGCCGGCAGGGCTGGTCTTCATTCCGTTCTTTGACGAGCATCGTCTGGTCAACAAGCTGACGCTCGATGCGACCTGTCCGATTTCCAAGGAAACGGACTACAAGAAGTGCGCCTGCAAGGTGGTGAAGGCGTAAGTAATTAATGAGGCAATCAGGGAGTGCCGGTGCCGGACGGGAATAGGGGCCCGTCCGGGATCGGCTGAACTGAAAGAAGCGATGGAAGATGAACGATAAGACCCCGAAAAGCAGCGCGGCCCGCCGCCAGTTCCTTTTCGACTCCGCCAAGATGGTCTGCGGGGTCGGCATGCTCGGACTGGGCCTTGGGCTGTATGCCAAGCAATCCAAGGCGCTGCCCGCGCTCGCCCTGCGTCCGCCCGGTGCCTTGCCAGAGGACGATTTCCTCGGCGCCTGCATCCGTTGCGGCCTGTGTGTGCGCGACTGTCCCTACAACACGCTGGAGCTGGCCAAGCCGGAAGCACCAGTCACGACGGGGACCCCGTATTTCACCGCGCGCAACATCCCGTGTGAGATGTGCGACGACATCCCTTGCGTCAAGGCTTGCCCGACCAAGGCTCTCGATCATGGGCTGACTGACATCAACAAGGCCAAGATGGGTGTCGCGGTGCTGATCGACCACGAGACCTGCCTGAATTTCCTCGGTTTGCGCTGCGATGTCTGCTATCGCGTCTGCCCTGTCATCGACAAGGCGATCACCCTCGACATGCAGCCCAATCAACGTACCGGTCGCCATGCCATGTTCCTGCCCACGGTGCATTCCGAGCACTGCACGGGTTGTGGCAAATGCGAGAAGTCCTGTGTGCTCGAAGAGGCAGCAATCCGCGTGCTGCCGCCCAAGCTGGCCAAGGGCGAACTCGGCAAGCATTACCGCGTGGGCTGGGAGGAGCAGAAGAAGGCCGGGCATTCGTTGATCGACGAATCCAAGATGATCGACCTGCCGGACCGTCTGCCCGAAGGCGCCCAATTGCCCGGACACTATGATCCGGCCACCGGGCATACCGAGCCGATGCGCGGCATGGCCGGTAGCGAGGCTGGCGCCATCCCGAGTCTGCCACCCGGATTGGGAGGCAAGCCATGAGCAAGCTTGCCAATAGCAAACGTATCGGTGCCGAGGCTGTGGCCGAAAAGGGCTGGCTGAAGGCGCATCGCTGGCTGATCTTGCGCCGCTTGTCGCAGCTCTCCATCCTGATGCTCTTTCTGCTCGGTCCGCTGGCCGGCATCTGGATCGTCAAGGGCAACCTGAACTATAGCTATACACTGGATTTCCTGCCGCTGACCGACCCGTACGTTGCGTTGCAGTCGCTGGTGGCCGGCAATGTCCCGGAGAAGCTCGGGCTGATCGGCGTCGGTATCGTGCTGCTCTTCTATTTCCTGCTTGGTGGTCGCGTCTATTGCAGTTGGGTCTGCCCGATCAACATGGTGACCGATGCCGCAGGCTGGTTGCGCGATCGGTTCGGCATCAAGGGGGCGAGCAGCTTGTCGGCCAAGACGCGTTTCTGGATTCTGGCCATGACACTGATCGGCTCGGCGGTGACTGGGGTGGTGCTGTGGGAATTGATCAATCCAGTGTCCATGTTGCATCGCGGGCTTATTTTCGGTATTGGCACGGCCTGGATGGTGGTTCTGGCCATTTTCCTGTTTGACTTGTTCGTGATGAATCGGGGCTGGTGTGGGCGGCTGTGCCCGGTCGGTGCCTTCTATAGCCTGCTCGGTCGCTGGAGTCCGGTGCGTATCTCGGCCTCCCGCCGCAGTGCTTGCAACGATTGCATGGATTGCTTCGAAGTCTGCCCCGAGCCGCAAGTCATTCGTCCGGCCCTGAAAGGGGAGGGCAAAGGTATCGGCCCGGTCATTCTGGCTCCGAACTGCACCAATTGCGGTCGCTGCATCGATGTTTGCTCGAAGGATGTATTCCACTTCGGGCTGCGTTCAAACAACCCGGCTTCGACGTCAACTCCGACATCCGAGGCCACGCCATGATCGAGTTCTAGAGGAGGAGCGCCCATCATGAAATCTATCCTGAAGCTCTCCGTGCTTGCTTCCGTCGCCTGCTGCTTGCTGGCCGGTCCGGCGCTGGCGCAGGAGTCGCCCAAGCCGATGCGCGGCGCCGACGTATCTGCGGTGGACCAGGCTCCGGAGGCAAAAAAGTACATCGGCGGCAAACCCGGCGGCCAGGAAAAAGTGGCGCGTACTTTCCGCTCGCAGCCCCCGCTCATCCCGCATGCCGTCGATAATTTCGACGAAATTACGCTGGAGGAAAACCAGTGCCTGACCTGCCACAGCGCTACTAATTATCAGAAGAAGAAGGCACCAAAAATTGGTGACAGTCACTTCCGTGACCGCGAGGGCAAGGTGCTGCCGGAAGCCTCGGCAGCTCGGCACAACTGCGTGCAATGCCATGTGCCGCAGGTGGATGCGCCACCCTTGGTCGAAAATGACTTCAAGGGCGATCTGGCTGATGGCAAACCGGGTAAGGCGGCACGCAAGAAGAACTAAAGTTTCGGACGATAAAAAAGGGAGCCTCGGGCTCCCTTTTTTGCTTGAGGGGACTGCGCAATCAGGCGGCGAGAACGCCGCGCATCTTCTGCAGCGCCTTGGCTTCGATCTGGCGGATACGTTCGGCCGATACGCCGAATTCGGCGGCCAGGTCGTGCAGCGTGGCGGCTTCGCCTTCGCTCAGCCAGCGCGCTTCGACGATGCGGCGGCTGCGCGGGTCGAGGGTGGCCAGCGCCTCATGCAAGCCTTCGTCCTGCAGGCGGGCGGTGGCCTTGTTTTCCAGCATCCGTACCGGCTCGTAACGCGAGTCGGCCAGATAGTCGATCGGGGCGAAGCTATCTTCGCCATCGTCCGGCGAGCCTTCCAGCGCGAGATCGCGGCCCGTGAGGCGGGTTTCCATCTCGACCACTTCTTCCGGCTTGACGCCCAGGCGGGCAGCCACTTCGGCGGCTTGCGGACCGGACAGAGTGTCGACGCCTTCGTAGTCGTTCTTCAGGCTGCGCAGGTTGAAGAACAGCTTGCGCTGGGCCTTGGTCGTTGCGACCTTGACCAGGCGCCAGTTCTTCAGGATGTATTCATGAATCTCGGCCTTGATCCAGTGCATGGCAAAGGAGACCAGACGTACGCCGCGCGACGGATCGAAGCGCTTGACCGCCTTCATCAGGCCGATGTTGCCCTCCTGGATCAGGTCGGCATGAGGCAGGCCGTAACCCAGATAGCCGCGGGCGATGGAGATGACGAGGCGCAGGTGGGAGAGCACAAGCTGACGCGCGGCCTCCACATCGCCTTCGTTGTGGAAACGCTCGGCCAGCCGGGTCTCCTCGGCCTCGGACAGCATCGGATAACGATTCGCTACCTGAATATAGGCATCGATGCTACCGACCGACGAGGGGATGGGAAGAGCCATAGCTTGGGTCATCGCGTAATATCCTCCTTCAACTAACTACAAAACTATTTTAGCACTCGCAGCTTAAGAGTGCTAAGTCCCGAAAAAGTTCTGGCAATGTCCTTTGATTTCACCATTCCGAGCGAGCATCGGGACTTCATCGAGTGGCACCGGGGGCGCCGACATTATGCCGTGTGGGCTCTCGATCTCGACTTGCCGGAGATCAATTCGGTCGTTGAAGGCAGTCAGTGCGCCTTGCAGGATTTGTTGGTGCCCGGTTATCGGCGACAGGCTCACGTTACGCTGGGCTTATGCGGTTTTCCCAGCACCGAGTCGCGTGCCGCCGATGATTATTCCTTAGCTGCCTGGCGCGAGCAGTTGGAACGTCTTTGCGCTGTGGGCATCGCTCCTTTTTCGCTCGAGATCGGTTCGCCGCACAGTTTTGCTTCGGCGCCCTATCTGATCGTGCGGGATACCGGTGGTGGCCTGGCGGCGTTGCGCCGCTGCTTCCATCCCCAAACTGCTCTGGCAGGTGACGACTATGTGCCGCATCTGACGCTCGGGCTATATCGTTCCGCCTGGCCGGCGGCGAAGGTTTGGCAGCGGCTGGCCCAACTGGACGTTAAGCCACAGGAACTTGAACTAAGCCGTGTGCACCTGATGTTCTACGAGAGCCGCGTGATCGGCGGTCCCTTGTCCAGTGCAGGCTATTTCGATCTTGCGGCAAGGCACTGGCAAAGCGAGCCTGGGATGGCACCATGGGCGCCTGGGGATTGGATGCTCGCGTCGGCTGGCGGAAAATAGCGGCATGAGTGGAATCTATCGAGGACGTTTCGCTCCGTCGCCGACCGGGCCGCTGCATTTCGGCTCGCTGGTCGCGGCAGTCGGCAGTTATCTCGACGCCCGTGCTCACGGTGGGGAATGGCTGGTCCGCATGGAAGACGTCGATACCCCGCGCAACGTGCCGGGGGCGACAGAAGACATCCTGCATACGCTCGAATTGTTCGGCTTTGCCTGGGACGGCCCGGTGTTGTACCAAAGCGCACGGCTGGAGGCTTATCGCAGCGAACTGGAGCGCTTGTCCCGGAACGGTCTAGCCTATGGCTGTGCCTGCTCGCGCAAGGAAATTGCCGATTCGGCAAGCCGTCCGGCGATCGATGGCGGGCTGGCCTATCCGGGGACTTGCCGCAATGGCTTGCCGGCGGATCGTACGGCTCGCGCCTGGCGTTTACGCGTCAGCACCGAGCCGGTCGGTTTCGACGACCGCTTGCAGGGTCATGTCGGGCAGCAACTGGAGCGGGATGTCGGCGACTTCGTGCTGCTGCGGGCCGATGGCTTGTTCGCCTACCAGTTGGCAGTCACGGTGGATGACGAGTTTCAGGGAATTACCGATATCGTGCGCGGCGCCGATCTGCTGGCGTCGACCCCACGCCAAATCTGGTTGCAGCGCTGTCTCGGCTACGCCACGCCGCGCTATGCCCATCTGCCGGTGGCGGCCAATGCTGCCGGCGAGAAGCTGTCAAAGCAGACCCGGGCGCCTGCGCTGGACAAAGCGCGGGCGGCCGCCGAATTGGTCGGGGCGCTGGCTTTCCTCGGTCAAGCTGCGCCGGCCGAGTTGACGCGGGCTAAAGTGAACGACGTTTGGGCCTGGGCGGCCGAAAACTGGTCATTCGATCGCGTTCCGCGGCAGCGTGCGATCAGTCTTTCCTGACCGGATGCGTTTGTTCTTCGGCATGCCAATGGCGGTGTCCGTAGCCAGCGATGCCTACCATGGCGCGCACGACGCCGTAGCTCAGCCAGCGTAGCAGGCGGGAATGCCAGGGCTGGCGGGACAAATCGTCGGGGAGCATCTCGCGGGCGCCGTTGGCGATGGCTTCTTTCAGGCTGGCGCGTAACTCGCCGGCGAAGCGGCGGTCTTTGGCGACGACATTGGCCTCCTTGGCGAGCAGCAGGCTGAAGGGGTCGATGTTCGAGGAGCCGACGGTGGCCCATTCGCCGTCAATGACGGCGACCTTGGCATGCATGAAGCTTCGCTCGTATTCGAAGATGCGGATGCCGGTTTTCAGTGCTGTGTGATAGAGCGCCTGCGTGGCATAGCGCAGCAGCGGGTGGTCGGTCTTGCCCTGAAGCAGGATGGAAATGCGCACGCCTCGTTTGGCCGCCGCATAGAGGGCGCGACCGAAGCGCACGCCAGGCAGGAAGTAGGCGTTGGCGATCAGGATCTCGCTCTCGGCTGCATCGATGGCATCGATATAGGCATTCAGGATGTCGTTACGGTGGCGGATGTTGTCGCGAATCAGAAAGGCGGCGTGCTGGCTGCCGGCGATTTCCATGCACGGTGCGGCATCGGCATGCAGCCGGAAGCGCCGGCGGAAATTGGCCCAGGAGACGATCTCCCACATGCGGCGAACAGCCCGGTGTACCTGTAGCAAGACCGGCCCCTCGATCTGTACTGCGTAATCGAAGCGGGGGCGCATGTGCTCGGGCGCGTTGTTGTCGTCGACTATATTGATGCCGCCAACGAAGGCTAACTTGGCGTCGACGACGACCAGCTTGCGATGCTGGCGGCGCAAGCGATGGCGCTTAATGCGATAGGGGCTCAGTTCACGGCGATAGAACAGGGCGCGGACGCCTGCTTCCGTAAAGCGGGGCAGGAAATCGGTAGCAAAATTTCGCGATCCGAAGCCGTCCACCGTGACATTGACCTCGACGCCACGCCGGGCTGCGCGGCAAAGCGCATCGGCGACTTCGTGGCCGATGGTGTCGTCGGCGAAAATGTAGCTCTCCAGGAAGATCTCGTGCCGGGCCGATTCAAGGGCCGCGAGCAGGGCCGGGAAATACTCGTTGCCCGAATTGAGCAGCGTCAGCCGGTTGCCCGGCAGGAACTCAGTGGCCATGCCGGCTCAGGTGTGCCGACAGGGCGGCGTGATCGGAAATATTGGACCAGGGCAGGCCCCAGTGGACCTCGGTGCGATGGACCTTGAAGCCCCGGACATAGATGCGATCCAGGCGGAACATCGGCATCGCGGCCGGGAAACTGCGCACCGGACTGCCGCTCGGGCCGCAGAACACTTCCTGCAGGCCGAGTCGGCGGGCCAGGTGTTCGCCAGCATGGTTGCGCCAATCGTTGAAGTCGCCTGCGATGATCAACGGGGCATCCTGGGCAGCCTCGCGTTCCAGATAATCGGCCAGCGCATTCATCTGCTTGCGTCGTGAATAGCCGAACAACGACAGATGCACGCAGACGCAGTGTGCTTCCTGTCTATCAGGTAGCGTAATACGACAATGAAGCAGGCCGCGTTTTTCGAACTGCAAGTGGGTTACATCCTGGTTGTGGCTGTGCGCTATGGGAAAGCGCGACAGGATGGCGTTGCCGTGGTGTCCATGGTCGTAAATCATGTTGCGCCCGTAGGCCGAATGCCAGATTTCCTCGGCCAGGAACTCATGCTGCGGTGCACTGGGCCAATTGCCCAATTTTTCGGCATGTCCCAAGTGCAGCCCCTGCACCTCCTGCAGGAAAAGGATGTCGGGGTTCAAGTGGCGCAGGCGTTCGCGCAACTCGTGGATCATCATCCGCCGGTTGAATTGCGAAAACCCCTTGTGGATGTTGAACGTGGTGACGTGAAGATCGGGCGTGGGCAAGGGGAAATTTTCCGGGCTATGTGGCTGGAGACAGATTACCAAGCCTTCTGGCCGATTGCAGCCAGAATGTTTCTGCTGGCGAAGGGGAGGACCCCTTCGCGCCCTTTGTGCCGATCAGGAAATCGCCAGCATGCGATCAAGTGCCAGTTTGGCCAGCTTGGCTTCGTGCTCTGGCACCTTGATCTGGTTGACGACCTTGCCTTCGACGAGGTTTTCCAGGGTCCACGCCAGGTGCTGGGGGTCAATGCGCTGCATGGTCGAGCACATGCAGATGGTGGTCGCCATGAACTGGACGATCTTGTTCTGCGGCAGCACTTCCTTGGCCAGGCGGTCGACCAGGTTGAGTTCGGTGCCGACCAGCCAGCGGGTGCCTTCTGGCGCTTCCTTGATGGTCTTGACGATGTGCTCGGTTGAGCCGACGTAGTCGGAGGCGGCGCACACTTCGAAGTTGCATTCCGGGTGGGCAATGACCAACCCATCCGGATACTTGGCGCGGAAAGCGTCGATGTGCGATTTCTGGAACATCTGGTGCACTGAGCAGTGTCCCTTCCATAGCAGGATCTTGGCCTTGAGGATTTGCTCAGGTGTCAGGCCGCCCATTTCCAGATCAGGATCCCAGACAACCATTTCGTCCATCGGGATGCCCATGTTGTGACCGGTCCACCGGCCGAGGTGCTGATCAGGGAAGAACAGCACTTTCGGGCGACGCTCGAAGGCCCATTTGGCGATGGTGCCGGCGTTCGAAGAGGTGCACACGATGCCGCCGTGATCGCCGCAGAAGGCTTTGAGATCGGCGGCCGAGTTGATGTAGGTGACCGGGGTGACTTCGTTCTCGACGTCCAGCACTTCGCCCAGTTCGCGCCAGCAACGTTCGACCTTGGCCAGGTTGGCCATGTCGGCCATCGAGCAGCCGGCGGCGAGGTCGGGCAGGATGGCGATCTGGTTCGGGGCGGTCATGATGTCGGCGACTTCGGCCATGAAGTGCACGCCACAGAAAATCACGTATTCGGAATCGGTCTGCGAGGCCAGGCGCGACAGTTTCAGCGAGTCGCCGGTCAGGTCGGCGTGCTGGTAAATGTCGGCGCGCTGATAGTGGTGGCACAGGATGACGGCCTTCTTGCCCAGCTTGGCGCGGGCGACGCGGATGCGTTCCTGGCAGGCTTCGTCCGCCAGATCGTTATAGGGGGCGAAAGTAAGGGGAGCTGTTTGCATGCTGATCTCTGAAATTTGCCGTTTTTCTGCGGTGCACCGCAGCATTATCCCTGAATCCAGGGAAGTCCGTTCTTGCGCCAGCCGCCGATGTTGCCGCGGTGGCCGTTGGCGTCCTTATCGCCTTCGAAGCCTTCGAGGATGTTGTGGCAATTGGTGTAGCCGGCTTCGGTAGCCGCCGTGGCGGCGCCGATGGAACGGACGCCGCTGCGGCACAGGAAGAGGACCAGTGCTTCCGGATCGACCTGGCGTTTGAGTTCGGCAACGAAGTTCGGGTTCCGCACACCGCCGGGGTATTGGTTCCATTCGATTTCGATGGCGCCGGGAACGCGTCCGACCCAATCCCATTCGGCCCGGGTGCGAACGTCGACGAGCTTGGCGCCGGGGGCGAGTTGCAACAGCTTATGGGCTTCCTGCGGCAGAAGCTCTCCCTGATAAGGGCGTTCCAAGGCTTCCGCGCGGGTGCGGGCGAGACTCAGGATGTCCGTTAACTTTCCCATAATGGCCGGCTGGTAGAATTGCGACCCGATAGTATAGGGCAGAGCAGATGGAGCAAGGACAGCAGTTGGGGAACGGCGAGTCGGCCGCCGAACGTTCAGCGGTGGCGCAGCGAGCGACCTGGGTCAGCGTCGCGGTCAATCTGGTGATGACGATTGCCCAGCTGGTCGTCGGCTGGCTGGCCCATTCGCAATCGCTGATCGCGCACGGTCTGCATTCCTTTTCGGATCTGTTGTCGGATTTTCTCGTCATCTACGCCAGCCGGCAGAGCGCGCATCCTGCCGACGAGGCCCATCCTTATGGCCATGCTCGAATCGAAACAGCGGCAACTTTGGTTCTCGGGATTTCTCT
Source organism: Azonexus sp. (assembly GCA_041904995.1). Lineage (GTDB taxonomy): Bacteria > Pseudomonadota > Gammaproteobacteria > Burkholderiales > Rhodocyclaceae > Azonexus. The sequence continues at coordinate 435,413 of JAYRMB010000002.1, read as the reverse complement.
GTCTCTGATCGGTGGCGGCATACTTTGGGAATCCGGCCTGCGTCTGCAACACATCGAGGCCTTACCGGCGGTGGAGTATTCGGCGCTGTGGGTGGCCGTTGCTACCGTGGTGTCGAAGGAAGGGTTGTATCGTTACCTGATTGGCGTGGCCGAACGGCTGCGTTCGCAACTGCTCATTGCCAACGCCTTGCATACCCGCGCCGACGCCGCATCGGCGCTGGTCGTTGTGGTCGGTATCGGTGGCGCGCTACTGGGCTGGGCTTTCCTCGATCTGCTGGCGGCGGCTCTGATGGGCTTCATGATCCTGCGTATGGGTGTCGAATTGGCCTGGGGCGCGATCAAGGAGTTGATCGATACCGGGTTGGACGAGCGCCAGGTTTCATCGATTCGCGAATGCCTGCTGGCGACGCCGGGGGTGCGTGGTCTTCATCAATTGCGAACTCGCCGTATGGCCCATCAGGCATTGGTCGACGCGCATGTCCAGGTCGATTCGCGGATCAGCGTTTCCGAAGGGCATCGGATCGCCGAGGCGGCACGAGCCAGGGTTCTGCGGGAGCATCCGGAAGTGCTCGATGTGCTAGTTCATATCGATCCGGAAGACGACATGGCACCGGAGTCGGCATCTTTCCGCTTGCCGGGCCGGGATGTGATGCTGCACGAGTTGCAACCTGTGCTGGCGGGTCTGCCGGAGCCGGAGAAGGTGGTCTTGCATTACCTGAACGGCCAAGTCGAAGTCGAAGTTTTTCTCTCGCACGCCTTTTTTGAAAGTGGCGAGAAATTGCGTCAGTGTGAAGCGGAGGTGGCCGATCGTCTGAAATCGCACCCGTTGATCCGCTATGTGTCACTGAATTGCCAGATTGCACCAAAATAGTGCGGCAGTGTCATGTTGCGCACATCGATGGTGCATCAAATCTTTGTGCAAAGTCGACATCTCATTGTGGCAAAATACAAAGCTTGGCTGTCGATCTTTGGCATGGTTTCTGCTAAAAGTTCCGCCGTTGCGATTTTTTGATTGTCGCCGGTCGTACCGGCAACTTGTTTTCTTAGGAGACTAACGCTTATGGCAACCCCGCAAGACGTGATGAAGATGGTCAAGGAAAACGACGCCAAGTTCGTCGATTTCCGTTTCACCGACACCCGTGGCAAGGAACAGCACGTCACCGTGCCGGTCTCCGCTTTTGACGAAGACAAGTTCGAAAACGGCCACGCTTTTGACGGTTCCTCCATCGCTGGCTGGAAGGGCATTCAAGCTTCCGACATGCTGCTGATGCCGGATCCTGCTACCGCCTACATCGACCCGTTCTTCGACGAAACCACCGTCGTCCTGACCTGTGACGTCGTCGATCCGACCGATGGCCGTGGTTACGACCGCGATCCGCGCTCCATCGCCAAGCGCGCTGAAGCCTACCTGAAGTCCTCCGGCCTGGGCGACACCGCCTACTTCGGTCCGGAACCCGAATTCTTCATCTTCGACGGCGTCGAGTGGTCTGTCGACATGTCCGGCTGCAACCTGAAGATTCACTCTGCCGAAGCCTCCTGGGGCGCTGGCGAGAAGAACGAAGGCAATGGCGCCACCGGTCACCGTCCGGCCGTCAAGGGCGGCTACTTCCCGGTTCCGCCGGTCGACAGCCTGCACGACATCCGTTCGGCCATGGTTCTGACCCTGGAAGCTCTGGGCGTGCCGGTTGAAGTTCACCACCACGAAGTGGCCAACGCCGGCCAGTGCGAAATCGGTACCAAGTTCAGCACCCTGGTTCAGCGCGCTGACTGGACCCAGATCCAGAAGTACGTGACCCACAACGTGGCTCACCAGTACGGCAAGACCGCCACCTTCATGCCGAAGCCGATCGTTGGCGACAACGGTTCGGGTATGCACGTTCACCAGTCCGTCTGGAAGGATGGCAAGAACCTGTTCGCTGGTGACGGCTACGCTGGCCTGTCCGAATTCGCGATCTACTACATCGGCGGCATCATCAAGCACGCCAAGGCCCTGAACGCGATCACCAACCCGGGTACCAACTCCTACAAGCGTCTGGTCCCGCACTACGAAGCACCGGTCAAGCTGGCTTACTCCGCCAAGAACCGTTCCGCTTCCATCCGTATCCCGTTCGTTGCTTCGACCAAGGGTCGTCGCGTCGAGGCTCGCTTCCCGGATCCGCTGTCCAACCCGTACCTGTGCTTCTCGGCTCTGCTGATGGCCGGTCTGGACGGCGTGCAGAACAAGATCCACCCGGGCGATCCGGCTTCCAAGAACCTGTACGATCTGCCGCCGGAAGAAGATGCACAGATCCCGACCGTTTGCGCCTCGCTGGAAGAAGCGCTGGCTTCTCTGGACAAGGATCGTGACTTCCTGACCAAGGGTGGTGTCTTCTCCAACGACTGGATCGATGCCTACATCGCTCTGAAGATGGACGAAGTGAACAAGGTCCGCATGACCACCCACCCGGTGGAATTCGACCTGTACTACAGCCTGTAATCGGGTGCACTTCAAAAAAGGGCGGGTTTCCCGCCCTTTTTTTGTCCACGTTTTTCCGATCAGTTCGTTAAGTCCGGTACACTGACAGTCATTCGAGGAATGATGACGATGACAAAATATTCGCTTTGCCTGTTGTTCTCCTTGCTGCCTTTGGTGGCGTCTGCGCAGACAATTTACAAGTGCACCGACGAAAACGGTGGCACCCTGATCTCGAATGCCAAGGTGGACAAGACTTGCAAGGCGATTGCCTCGAGCCCGGAAACATCGATGCCGGCACCACGAGCCAAAGCGCCGGGTGCAGCAGCCAATCCGACGCCGAGTGGTTTCCCGAAAGTGCAGGAAGATACGCAGAAAGCCCGCGATGGTGATCGTCGCCACATTCTGGAACAGGAATTGGCTAACGAACAGCGTAGCTTGGAGCAAGCCAAGAAGGATTTGGCGGAACAGGAACGAACTCCTGGAGTGACTCCGGAGCGTATCGCGCCGTATCGCGATCGGGTCGCTCAGCACGAGCGCAATATCCAGGCGATCCAGAAAGAACTGTCGAATCTGCGCTGATTCAGAACTTGCCGGCGGTGGCGCAGACGCCATTACGTAAAATGAACACCACACATGCCAATTTCGCCGGGCTGGATCTGCTGGCATCCGCGGTCCTGCTGATCGACGATGCCTTGTCCGTCCGTTACATCAATCCATCGGGCGAGAATCTGCTTGCGGTCAGCAGCCGGGTAGTGATCGGTAAGCCGCTGGCAGCGGTGTGTACCTACTCCTCTACCTTGCAGGCGGCACTGGACAATGGGCTGCACAACAACTGGGGATATACCGGCCAGAATATCGAGGTGCGCCGCTCCGATGGCGAGAAATTGCACCTGAATTGCACGGTCACCCCATTACGCCCCGACATCGCGGCCGGCATGCGTTTGTTGTTGGAGTTGCAGCCGATCGAGCACCATCTGACCGCGACGCGTGAGGAGCGCCTGATCGAGCAGCAGCAAGCCAGCCGTGAGCTGATCCGCAATCTGGCCCATGAAATCAAGAACCCCCTCGGCGGCCTGCGCGGTGCAGCGCAACTGCTTGAGCACGAGTTGGCCAATCCTTCATTGAAGGAATACACCCAGGTCATCATCAAGGAAGCCGATCGCCTGCAGGATTTGATGCAGCGTTTGCTGACCCCGCATCGTCCGATGTTGCCAACGACGGTGAATATCCACGAAATCATGGAGCGTGTCCGGAGCTTGCTGACGGCCGAGTTCCCCGGTTCGCTGGCGGTTCGCCGGGACTATGACACCAGCCTGCCGGAACTGGTTGGTGATCGCGAGCAACTGATCCAGGCCGTCTTGAACATTGCGCGCAACGCCGCGCAGGCCATGGCCGGTGAAGGCGAGATCGTCTTGCGTACGCGTGCGCTGCGCCAGGTGACGCTGGCCAAGAAACGTTATCGCCTGGCCATGGAAATCAAGGTGATCGACAACGGGCCGGGGATCCCCGACGAGATCCGCGAGCGCATGTTCTATCCGCTGGTTTCCGGTCGTGAGGGCGGTAGCGGCCTGGGGCTGACCATCGCGCAGAACTTCATCCAGCATCACCACGGCACGATCGATTGTTCCAGTCATCCCGGCAAGACCGTCTTCACCTTGCGCCTTCCGGTTGAGCAGGCCTGAGACTTGCTTGAAATGCTCATTTGACAGACATAATGAGCCCAATACCAATGAAACCTGTCTGGATCGTTGACGACGACCGCTCGATTCGCTGGGTCCTGGAAAAGACCCTATCGCGCGAAGGCATTCCGTTCAAGAGCTACGCTTCGGCGAGCGAGGCCATCTCCCAACTGGAGCAGGGCATTGAGCCGCCGCAGGTACTGATGTCGGACATCCGCATGCCAGGCCAGTCCGGCCTGGAACTGCTGCAAGAAGTGAAAACCCGTTTTTCGTCGGTGCCGGTGATCATCATGACGGCTTACTCCGATCTGGAAAGCGCTGTGGCAGCCTTCCAGGGTGGGGCGTTCGAATACCTTCCCAAGCCTTTCGACGTCGATCAGGCGGTCGAACTGATCCGGCGCGCCATTGACGAGTCGATGCACCAAACGGGTGCGTCTGAGGAAGAGGGGCTGGTGCCGGAGATTCTCGGCCAGGCGCCGGCGATGCAAGAGGTGTTTCGGGCCATCGGTCGTCTGGCGCTGTCGCACGCTACGGTATTGATCACTGGTGAGTCCGGTTCCGGCAAGGAGTTGGTGGCGCGCGCCCTGCATCGTCATAGCCCGCGGGCGGACAAACCGTTCATCGCCATCAACACCGCGGCGATCCCCAAGGATTTGCTCGAATCGGAATTGTTCGGCCATGAGCGCGGCGCCTTTACCGGCGCGCAGGCGCAACGGCGTGGCCGTTTCGAGCAAGCCGAGGGCGGTACGCTGTTCCTCGACGAAATCGGCGACATGCCGTCCGAGCTGCAGACCCGCTTGTTGCGCGTGTTGTCGGATGGACATTTTTACCGAGTCGGTGGCCACTCGCCGATCAAGGCTAATGTGCGGGTTATTGCCGCGACGCACCAGAACCTGGAAACCCGGGTCAAGGACGGCTTGTTCCGCGAGGACTTGTTCCATCGCCTGAACGTCATCCGCATTCGTTTGCCGGCGCTGCGCGAACGGCGCGAGGATATTCCGTTATTGACTCGTCACTTCTTGCAGAAAAGCGCCCGCGAACTCGGTGTCGAGGCCAAGCGCCTGTCCGAGGCTGCCCTCAAGTACCTGTGCGGCCTCGAGTTCCAAGGCAACGTGCGCCAACTGGAAAACCTTTGTCACTGGCTGACCGTGATGGCGCCGGGGCAGCAGGTCGAAGTCGGCGATCTGCCGGGCGAATTGCGCGATGCAACGCCGGCGGTGTTGGCGACTGATTGGGAAAGCGCCCTGGAGGGCGAAGTCGACCGCCTGCTGGCGCGCGGCATGCCAGATGTGCATGGCGTCTTGTCGCAGACTTTCGAGCGCATCCTGATTGCCCGTGCCCTGGCGCATACCGGCGGCCGACGCATCGAAGCAGCGCAGGCCCTGGGTATCGGTCGCAACACCATCACCCGCAAGATCGCGGAACTGGGTATCGAGGGCGGCAAGGAGCACGCGGGGGAGTAAAATCCCTGCCATGCCTTTAATCGATCCTGTTTTGCTGAAAGACCGGCTGGCTACCCAGTCCGGTCGCTTTGACGTCGACGCGCTCGACGAATGCGATTCCACCAGCAGCGAATTGCTGCGTCGGGCTGACCGCGGCGCACCGAGCGGCACCGTCGTTGTGGCCGACCGGCAGACGGCAGGGCGCGGCCGACGTGGTCGCCAATGGCTGTCGCAGCCGGAACAGAGTTTGACCTTTTCGCTGTTGTGGCGCTTCCCCGGCAATGCGATGCGCTTGGCCGGCCTATCTCTCGCGGTAGGCCTGGCCTTGGCGGAGGCGTTGGAGCAATTGGGCGCTCAGGGCGTCAGGCTGAAATGGCCGAACGACATTCTGCTGGCGCAAGGAGATGGTTTTGCCAAGCTTGGCGGCATCCTGATCGAATTGGCTTCCGACCGGCGGGGAACTCAGGCGGTGATCGGCATTGGCCTCAATCTGGCTGCTCCGGTTGGCGATTTGCTGCAGCCGGCAGCTGGATTGGCGCAAGCAATGCGCCAGGTGCCGGAGCGCCACGTGCTGTTCGCGGCGATTCTGGAACGACTGGCTGTCATTCTCGACCTGTTTGCGGTGCACGGCTTTCCCGGGGCAAAAACCGCCTGGCAGCGCCTGCATGCCTGGCAAGACATGCCCGTGAGCATCCTTGGCGAGGAGCGGGTACTTGCCGGCATCTGTCTCGGGGTCGATGACGATGGCTCGCTGCTGCTGCAGACCGAGTCCGGCGTCGAACGCATCCTGTCGGGCGACGTCAGCCTGCGCCGCGCATGATTCTGTGCCTGGACAGCGGCAACAGCCGCATCAAGTGGGGCGTGCATGACGGCACGCTGTGGCTGGCGCAAGGGGCCGTGCCGCATGCACGCTTGGGAGAACTGGCGCAATTGCCGACGCGCTGGCCGGAAGTGAGTCGCGTGATGCTGGCCAACGTCGCAGGCGAGGCGGCGGCTCACCGTATCGAAGATGCTTTAGGTGGCTGGCGCGAGCTGGTGCATGAAGTGAAATCCAGCGAATTCGCCGGCGGCGTACGTAACGGCTACCACCAACCGGAGCGGTTGGGCATCGACCGTTGGTGCGCGTTGATCGGTGCGCATGCCATGGTTGCCGGCCCTAAAGTAGTGGTCATGGCCGGTACGGCGACCACCATCGATACGCTGGATGGCAAAGGCGCATTTCTGGGGGGCATGATCCTTCCGGGCATCGGCCTGATGCTGCGCGCCCTGGCGCGGGAAACCGCCGCCTTGCCCTTCGCTAACGGTAAACACGATCCTTTGCCGTGCTGCACCGATGATGCCATTGTCAGCGGTGTGCTGGAGGCACAAGCCGGTGCCATCGAGCGGGCCTTTCGACGGCTGCCGGGCAGCAACGGTCTCTGTGTATTGTCGGGTGGCAACGCGGCCCGTATTGCGGAGCACCTGTCGATTCCTTATCAGTTGATCGACAATCTGCCCCTGGAAGGATTGCTGCGTTTGGCGCAGGAAAGCGGCGTTTAAGGCGGCCGCAAGGCGCCTGGGCTTGAATTAAGCGACGCGAGCGGTGACAATCGCCTGTCATTGCGCCAATCCCGGGAGCGTCCATGTTCGATCCGGTCATCAATAGCCTGCCCGCCTTTGCCGGGTTCTTTGCGACAGCGGTCGTATTGCTCGCCGCTTTTCTCGTTCTCTATGTCTTCGTGACGCCCTACAACGAAATGGCGCTGATCCGCGACGGCAATACCGCGGCTGCGATCAGTCTAGGCGGCGCGATCGTCGGCTTCGCAATGCCCATTGCCGTTTCTGTCGTGGTCAGCCACAACCTCTACGCCATGTTTGGCTGGGGTGTCGTCGCCGGGGCAGTACAGCTGCTGGCTTATGTCGCGGCGCGTCTTGCCCTGCCGCAAATCAATTCAAGTATTCCCCAAGGCAAGGTGGCCGCCGGGGTGTTTCTCGCTTCATTGTCGCTCGGCGTCGGCATCCTGAACGCCGGTTGCATCGCCTGATTTCTCAAGGAGACTCACATGGCACTGATGGACTTCATCAAGAAGCAGTTTATCGACATCCTGCAGTGGACCGAGGATGCCGACGGTACGCTGGCCTGGCGTTTCCCGATGGCGGAAATGGAAATCCAGAACGGCGCCAGCCTGACGGTGCGCGAATCGCAGATGGCGATGTTCGTGAACGAAGGTACGGTGGCTGATGTCTTCGCGCCCGGCATGTACAAGCTGAACACGCAGACGCTGCCGGTGCTCACCTACCTGAAGAACTGGGACAAGCTGTTCGAATCCCCGTTCAAGAGCGACGTCTATTTCTTCTCGACGCGCACCCAGCTCGATCAGAAGTGGGGCACGCCCAACCCGATCACCATTCGCGACAAGGATTTCGGCATCGTCCGCCTGCGCGCCTTCGGGATCTATTCCTATCACCTGACCGATCCCAAACTCTTCTACCAGAAGATTTCCGGCACGCGCGACACCTACACGCGCGAGGAGCTTGAAGGCCAGTTGCGCAACACGCTGGTTGCCGGCATGACCGATCTGTTCGGCGAATCCGGCGTGCCCTTCATCGACATGGCGGGCAACCAGGACGAGTTCGGCAAGGCCATGCTGGCCAAGGCCGCGCCGATGTTCGCCGAGTTCGGCCTGTCGCTCGATTCGCTGGTGGTGCAGAACATCTCGTTGCCGGAAGAGTTGCAGAAGGTACTCGATCAGAAGATCAGCATGAACATGATCGGCGACATGCAGCGCTACACCCAGTACCAAGTCGCCAACAGCATTCCCGATGCGGCCAAGAACGAAGGCGGCATGGCTGGCTTGGGTGTTGGACTGGGTGCAGGTTTGGGGTTCGGCCAGATGTTCGGGCAAAACATTGCCAACGCCATGCAGCCGCAACAGGCAGCCCCCGCCGCATCTGCTCCCGTGGCACCGGTGTCGGCAGACGATGTCGTCGCCACGCTGGAAAAGCTGCACGGCCTGGTCGAGAAAGGCATCCTGAGCCAGGAAGAATTCGAGGCCAAGAAGGCGGAGCTGCTAAAGAAGCTGACCTGATCACCCTGCGGAATCCTGGTCCATGGCCCTGAGCGCCTCCTGTCCTTCCTGCGGCGCGCCGGTTATCTTCAAATCGGCGTCGTCAGTCTTTGCCGTCTGCGAGTTCTGCCAGAGCACGCTGGTCCGCCACGACCAGGCACTGGAAGATATCGGCAAGATGGCGGCGCTGGTCGAGGATCGTTCGCCGCTGCAACTGGGGGCGGAGGGCAGCTACAAGGGGGTCCATTTCGCCCTGATCGGTCGCATCCAGATTCGCTACAGCCAGGGCACGTGGAACGAATGGCATCTGCTGTTCGACGACATGCGTACCGGCTGGCTGTCGGAAGCAGCGGGCGAGTATGTACTCACTTTTTCTCAGCACGTCATGGAGGCGCTGCCGTCATTTTCCGACCTGAAGATCGGACAGCGTTTCGTGCTGGCCAGCCAGACGTGGACGGTCAGCAATATCGAGGAGGCCGAGTGCATTGCCGGCCAGGGCGAGTTGCCGTTCAAGGTGGGCGCTGGGTACCCCGTTGCTGCGGTGGACATGCGAAATGGGGCAAATTTCGCCACCCTGGATTATTCCGAAATGCCACCGCTGCTTTTCGTTGGCGAGGCCGTCAAGTTCGCCTCGCTGAAAATGTCCAACCTGCGCCAGGGCATGCCGCTGCCAGAGGCCAATGTCGCCGCCAAGGTGTTCCGCTGCCCGAGTTGCGGTTCGCCGATGCAGGCGCGCTCCAAGGATATCCTGGCGGTGGGCTGTGCCAGCTGCGGCGCGGTGGTCGATACCGCCGACGAGAACTACAAGATCTTGTCGAAGGCGCTGGGTAATCGCGACGAGAAATATGTGCCGCGTCTGCCCCTGGGCAGCAAGGGAACGCTGGAGGGCAAACCGGTCGAGGTCATCGGCTTTCTGGTCAAGCAGTGCAAGGTGGACGGGATTGCCTACGACTGGCGTGAGTACTTGCTCGCCGGCGAGAACGGAACCTATCGCTGGCTGACCGAATACGATGGCCACTGGAACATCGCCGACGTGCTGTCCAATCCGCCGGCGAGCAGCGGTGCCATGGAGCTGGCCGACGTGCGCTGGTCCGGCCAGAGCTTCAAGCATTTCTCGACCACGGCGACCGCCGAGGTCATCCAGGTGGCCGGCGAATTCACCTGGCGCGTGCGGCGTGGCGAAACGAATCGGGTGGTCGATTACGTCTCGCCGCCCTTGATGTTGTCGCGCGAGTCGACCCAAAAGGATTTGACCTGGACTTGCGGCAGCTATGTCGAACCGGCCGTGATTGCCGAGGCCTTCAAGCTGAAAGTACGCTTGCCGGACCCGATTGGCGTGTACGCCAACCAGCCGAATCCCTGGGAAGAGACGCATCGCAAGGTGTGCAAGCTATTCTGGCGGCTGGCGCTGGTCGCCATCGTGCTACAGGTGTTCTTCATCTTCATTTCCGGTGGCAAGCAGCTACTCAAGCAGGATTTCGTCTTCGAGCCGCGCACCGCCGACGAAGTGCAGAGCCGCGAATTCCAGATCACGGGCAAGCCACGCAAGATCGCTGTGCGCAATACGACCTCGCTCGACAATAACTGGCTGGGGCTCGACCTGATGCTGGTGAACAAGGCGACCGGTGAAGCCTGGCCGGCAACGCGCGAACTTTCCTTCTACCAGGGCTACGATGATGGCCATTGGACCGAAGGCAGCCAGGACGATGAGGTGGTATTCCGCAATATCCCAGCCGGCACCTACTACCTGACGCTCGACCCGGAGATCGGCAACGACCGCAATGCTGCGGTGCACGACACTTTGGAGGTCAAAACCGGCGGCGCCGGTTGGTCGAATTTCATCATGGTGATGATCTTCCTGGCCATCTTCCCGATCTTCACCCGCTTGCGTCACGCTGCCTTCGAGGCGCGACGCTGGATGGAGAGCGACCACCCGCCGGTGACCAGCGACGATTCCGATGGAGATGACGACTGATGTTCCGCAAATTCAACATGGTCGTCAGCATTCTTGCCCTGTCGTTTTTCGCTTATGCCCAGCATCAGGGTTGGAACATGTTCGACAACGAGGCGAGTTCGAGTTCAGGGCATTCCAGCGGCAGTCGGAGCTATCACAAATGATTGTCGGCAGGCATCGGCGGCGGGTCGTCTGATGCGGGCTCTCTTCCTGCTTCTGCTCGTTGCAGTCAGTTTCAGCGCAAATGCCCTGGAAGCTGTGACGATTCAACTGAACTGGAAGCATCAGTTCCAGTTTGCCGGTTACTACGTGGCGATCGAGAAGGGCTATTTCCGCGATGCCGGTTTCGACGTCACTTTGCGCGAGTTGGGCTCCGGAGAGGATCCCGTCGATCTGGTGTTGGCCGGCAAGGCGGACTATGGCGTTGCGGCATCCGAACTGGCGCTGCATCGCGGGCGCGGCAAACCCATCGTCGCTGTGGCTGCGATCATCCAGAATTCACCGTTGGTCTTGCTGGTCAATCGCAAGAAGGTTTCGAGTATCGAGGCGCTGAACAACGGTGGTGCCAAGATCATGCTGATGCCGCACGAAGCTGAACTCTACGCCTACCTGAAGCGCGAGGGCATCGAGCGTTATACCGTCATCCCGCACAGCTTCGATCCCGATGACCTCATTTCCGGGCGGGTCGATGCCTTGTCGGGCTATTCGACCGATGAGCCGTTCATCCTGCGCCAGCACGACTTCCCTTACCTGGTGTTCACTCCGCGGGCAGTCGGCATCAATTTTTATGGCGACACGCTGTTTACCAGCGAGGAGAGAAGCAAACGTCAGCCCTCCGAGGTACGGGCATTTCGCGATGCCGCCGTGAAGGGCTGGGCCTATGCCATGGAGCATCCGCAGGAGGCGGCGGAACTGATCCTGCGTCGCTACTCGAACCGTCACAGTCTGGCCCATCTGCTGTTCGAGGCGGCCGAAATGAAGCGACTGATGCAGCCGGAACTGATCGAATTGGGCACCCAGTCTGCACAACGCTGGCAGCAGATTGCTCGGACATACGCCGAACTGCAAATGTTGCCGACGAATGTCTCGATGGATGGCTTGATTTTCGATAGTGGCAGCCGCCGCTTGCCGGTTTGGGTGTGGCCGGCCTTTGCTCTTGGAGCAGTGTTGTTGACGGCGGTTTTGCTGGTGGCCTGGCATTTTGCCAAGCTCAATCGTTTGTTGCGGGCCGAGGCCGCCAGTCGGCGTGAAGCCGAGTTCGCCTTGCGCCAGAGCGAAGAGCGTTACCGGCAATTGGCCGAACACAGCAAGGACGTCATCTGGACGCTCGATCTGGCCAGCCTACGTTTTACCTATGTCAGCCCATCGATCCGTAATGTCCGTGGATATACGGCCGAGGAGGTGATGCGGCAGAGTCTGCAGGAGGCGCTGACGGCAGAGTCATATTGCCACGCCATGGCCATTCTGCAGGAGCATCTGCAGCGCCTCGGCGAAGGCGACATGAGTGCGCTCTCGGCTACGACGGAAATAGAGCAGCCGCACAAGAATGGCGGCGTGATCGTTTCCGAGGTGGTGGCCAGCTTTGTTCTGGATGAAACCGGCCAGCCACAGACGGTGCTGGGCATCGCGCGTGATATTTCGGAACGACGTGCCGTCGAGAGCCAGTTGCGCTCGGCCAACGACCGCCTGCGCGGACAATTGCAGGAAATCGAGAAATTGCAGGCCGCCTTGAAGGAGCAGGCAATACGTGACAGTCTGACCGGTTGCTTCAATCGCCGCTATCTTGACGAAACCCTGGAGCGTGAATTGTGGCGGGCTCGGCGTGAGCGCTATCCCTTGGCCTTGGTCATCCTCGATCTCGACCATTTCAAGCAGATCAACGATACCTATGGCCATCTGGCCGGCGACCTGGCGCTCAAGGAACTGGCCGGCCAGTTGCAAGCCGATGTGCGCCACGAGGACGTGCTATGTCGCTACGGTGGCGAGGAGTTCGTCATCCTGATGCCGCGCATGGCTTTGGCGACGGCCTTGGAGCGTGCCGAAGCCTGGCGCCAGAGGATCGCCGACATCCGTATCCAGTTCGGCAATTTCGAGTTGTCCTTTACAACATCGGCCGGCGTGGCGGCCTATCCCGATCACGGCAAGACACCCGATGAATTGGCGCAGGCTGCCGACGAGGCGCTTTATGTGGCAAAGCGCGAGGGGCGCAATCGCGTCGTTGCCTACCGCGTGACCGAGGGTTAGCGCTCAGTCGCCGCCACCACCGCAGCCTCCGCCGCAACCGCTGCCCCCTTCTCCGCCGCCGGAGTCGCCGCTACAGCCACCGCCACAACCCGAGGAGCAGCCGATATCGCTGGCGCAGAAGCCGGAGCCCCCCGCGCCGCGTGCTGCCATGCAGTCGAGGTGATAGACGAAGCCACCGGCAATGCCGAGTGCAGCGTCGATGGCGAACAAGCGGGGCAAACGATCGGGTTTCTTCGGGTCGATCTTTTCCAGGGTGCAGGCCAGACGCCAGGCGCGCTTGATTCCGTCGCTCGCCTGCGTCGGTGTCGTCATCGCTTCGGCTGGCGTGTGGTGCAGGAAGCGACCGAAGGCCGAACCGCAGAATTTATTGTATTGCCGGGTGAACAGGATGAATTCGTGCCAGGCGTCGTCCACCGCTTGCGAAGGCATGGCCACCATGCGTCGCCCGGCCAGCCGGCAGATCTGGAAGTAATCGACCAATGCCGCGAAAACCTCGCCGCGTTGGGCTGCGCTCAGTTCCGGCCGGCGTGCTGCCAGCCGCTTGTCGAGTTGGCGTTGATAGGGATAGGCCGCGATGTAGCCGGCGCGCCGCTGCCGGCTCCAGTGCCGCCAGATCAGGAAGACGATGAGCGCCACGAAGGCGCCGATCAGCAGCTTGGCCATGTTCAGCTATTGACGTCGAAGCACAGGTATTTGACTTCGAGGTATTCCTCGATGCCGTACTTCGAGCCCTCGCGGCCGATACCCGACTGCTTGATGCCGCCGAACGGAGCCACTTCGTTTGAAATCAGTCCGGTATTGACGCCGACCATGCCGTATTCCAGCGCTTCGCCGACGCGCCAGCAGCGCCCGACATTGCGCGTGAAGAAATAGGCGGCCAGGCCGAACTCGGTATCGTTGGCCATGGCGATGGCCTCGGCCTCGGTCTCGAAGCGGAAGAGCGGAGCGACCGGGCCGAAGGTTTCCTCGCGGGCGACCTTCATGGCGGTGGTGACGTCGGCCAGCACGGTTGGCTGATAAAAGTTGCCGCCGCGCTCGTGGCGAGCCCCGCCGCACAGCACGCGGGCGCCCTTGGCGACAGCGTCGGCGACATGCGATTCGACCTTGGCCAGACCGGCTGCGTTGATCAGCGGGCCCTGGGCGACGCCGGCCTCGGTACCGGGGCCGACCTTCAGTTGCTGGACCTTCTCGGCGAAGCGGGCGGCGAATTCCTCGTAAATACCCGACTGGACCAGGATGCGGTTGGCGCAGACGCAGGTCTGCCCCGTGTTCCGGTATTTTGCCGAAATTGCCCCGTCCACCGCAGCAGTCACGTCGGCATCGTCAAAAACGATGAAGGGCGCGTTGCCGCCAAGTTCAAGCGACAGCTTCTTGATGCTCGGCGCACACTGTGCCATCAACAGGCGGCCGACGCCGGTCGAGCCGGTGAAGGACAGCTTGCGTACGATCGGGTTGGCGCACAGTTCGCCGCCGACGTCAGCCGGCGTACCGGTGACGACGTTGAAGATGCCGGCCGGGAAGCCAGCCTGCTCGGCCAGTACGGCCAGGGCCAGGGCGGTCAGCGGTGTCGATTCGGCCGGCTTGACGATGACCGGGCAGCCGGCCGCGAGTGCCGGGGCAACCTTGCGCGTGATCATGGCGAGCGGGAAATTCCATGGCGTGATCGCGGCGCTGACGCCGATCGGCTGTTTGACCACGACCAGCCGGGTATTGGCAGCCGGGCTGGGGATGGTTTCACCGTAGGTGCGCTTGCCTTCCTCGGCGAACCATTCGACGAAAGAGGCACCATAGATCACTTCCCCCTTGGCTTCGGCCAGCGGCTTGCCGCATTCGGCGGTGATCAGTTGCGCCAGGTCGTCGGCGTTGTCGAGAATCAGGCGGTTCCAGGCCTGCAGCAACTGGGCGCGGCGGCGGGCGGTCAGTGCTTTCCAGGCCGGCCAGGCCGCATCAGCGGCCTCGATGGCACGGCGGGTTTCGGCGCTGCCACAACAGGGCACGAAGGCGAGGTGCTCGCCGGTCGCCGGATTGAGCACCTCCAGCGTGCGCTTGTCGTCGGCATCGACCCACTGGCCGGCAATCAGGTTGGTGTTCCGTAGCAGGGCTGGGTTCTTCAGGTTCATGGTCTTGAAAAATCCTGTAAAAACGTTAAGTTATAGGTTGTATTGTAGAAACGTCATTAAGATGAAGCGTGTTGTATTCTCCTCCGCTCTCCTGTTCAGCGCCCTGTTGATGACCGCGTGCAGCGGCCCGGCACCGCGCCAGGCGACGTCGCCGGAAACTATACCGCAAGCGCAACGGGCAGTGAGCGAACTGGGGAACGAGGTGGCGATGTACGCTTTGGGCCTGATCGATACCGGCTACCGCTTCGGCGGCAAGAACCCGGAGGCCGGTCTGGATTGCAGCGGCATGGTCAGCTACATCTACCGACAGGCTGCCGGCATCAAGGTGCAGGGGAGCGCTGCCGATATCGCGCGCAACGGTCGAGCCATTGCCCGCGACGACCTGCGCCCGGGCGATCTGGTTTTCTTCAATACCCGCAATCAGTCCTTCTCGCATGTCGGCATCTATCTGGGCGATGCGCGCTTCATTCATGCCCCGTCGACCAATGGCAAGGTACGCATCGATCGCCTGAACGACCGCTATTACGCACAGCGTTACGAAGCAGCCCGCACCTTGCTCGACTGATGTGCGGACAATTGGACGGGGCGCGGCGTAAAAGGTAGAATCCGCGTCTTCCGCCCGTAGCTCAGCTGGATAGAGTACTGCCCTCCGAAGGCAGGGGTCGTGCGTTCGAATCGCGCCGGGCGGGCCAGAATTCGCAAAAGCCACCGTCAGGTGGCTTTTTGCTTTTCTGCTTAGCCTTCTCCCGATTCATACGCCGAGAGCGTTACCCCGGCGTGGGTCAGAAATTCGCGAAATGCCTTGATGTCGGTCTTGCTGCACGTGTTGCTGTTGTGCGGGTGGTGCAGGAAGGTCTCCATCTTGTTCAGCTTGACCTTGAAGCGGGCGCCGTGTGATGGCTCGACTTCAGCACCGAGGTGGCTGAGCAGCGATTCGATTTCGCGCCAGTGGATGTTGGCGGAGGGCGGGTCCTGGAAGATCGTTCGCAGGAGGTGGGCGTGCTTGTGGCTCATGGAAAACTCCCGACGCTGTCGATTTTTCCATTCTATGCCTATGCGGCAGAGTGCGATCAGCTCAGGGCGATTTTGAGCAGCGCGAGCGAGAGCAATGTATACCCGGCCGCAACAAGATCGTCGGCCATGACGCCGAAGCCGTTCTTGACGTGCTCGTCGAAGTAGCGCGCCGGTTGTGGCTTGGTGATGTCGAAGAAGCGGAACAGGATGAAGGCGGCCAGTTGCCACAGCCAGCTGGCGGGGGCGATGAGCAGCACGAGCCAGAAGGGGACGATTTCGTCCCAGACGATGCTGCCGTGATCCGGGTCGCCCAACGCCTTGCCGGCGACATGGATGAACCAGATGCCGCCAAGGTAGGCAGCGACGATCAGGAAGAGAAACTGGGCGTCGCCGAACCACGGGCGCATCAGGATGAAGCTGGCCCAGGCGAACAAGGTGCCGAAGGTGCCCGGCGCTTTCGGTGCCAGGCCGCTGCCGCAGCCGCAGGCGAAGAAATGCGCCGGGTGGGCAAGCAGGAAGCGGACGCTAGGCGGCTGAGTCGACAAAGTGCTCGTACCCCTTGCGGGTGATTTCGACCGGCTGGTTATCCGGATCGAAAACGGTGACTTGGCCGGCCGGTCCGGCGACCATTTCGCCGATGTGCCAGAGTGGCAGTTCAAGGCGCGCGGCAATCTGGGCGATGGCCAGGCTTTGCGGACCGGGCGCCGTGAAACAGAGTTCGTAGTCGTCGCCGCCGGCCAGCTGGCAGTCGAGGGCGATGCGACGCAGGTCGGCATCGTAGTTGTCGCCGGTGCCGGACAGTTCGCGCAGGTGTGGCAATTGCACCAGGCGGACGGCGGCGGCGCAGCCGGAGCGTTCGCCGATGTGGGCGAGATCGGCCAGGAGGCCGTCCGATACATCGATGGCGGCGCTGGCGATGCCTTTCAGTGCTTGGCCCAAGGCGACGCGCGGCTTGGGTTTTTCCAGCGCGGCGACGCATAGTCGAGGCCAGGGCTCGGGCAGTTTGACCTTGCCTTGCAGGTGGGCGAGGCCGAGGGCGGCGAGGCCGGGGCGGCCGGAGACCCAGATCTGGTCGCCGGGGCGGGCGCCGTCGCGGCGGATGGCCTGGCCGGGCTCGATTTCGCCCATGGCGGTGATGCAGACATTGAGAGGGCCGCGGGTGGTATCGCCGCCGATCACATCGACGCCGTATTCGGCAGCGCACGCGAAAAAGCCTTCGGCGAATTTTGCCACCCAGGCCTCGTCCACCGCAGGCATGGCGCCGGCCAGTGTCACCCAGCGCGGCTTGGCGCCCATCGCGGCGAGGTCGGAGATGTTGACGGCGAGCGCCTTCCAGCCGAGGTTCTTTGGATCGGTATCAGGCAGGAAATGGGTGCCGGCGACCAGCATGTCGGTGGTTACCGCCAGCTGCGTGCCGGGTGTCGGTTCGATCAGGGCGCAATCGTCACCCGGGCCGAGCACCGTGTTCGGGGTCGGCCGGGCGAAGTATTTGGCGATCAGGTCGAACTCGCCGGGCATGGCCTTAACGGTTCTGCTTGCGGTTGGCGACTTCGTCCGGGCGGACGCCAGCGGCCACCTTGTCGAGCACGCCGTTGACGTACTTGTGGCCGTCCGTACCGCCGAAGGCCTTGGCCAATTCGATGGCCTCGTTGATGATCACGCGGTAGGGCGTTTCCGGATGGTGCACCATCTCGAAGGTGCCAAGCAGCAGGATGCAGGCTTCGATCGGCGACAGTTCGGTGAACGGGCGGTCGATGTGCACAGCGATCTTTTCGATCAGCGGGGCACGCTGGGCGATGACGCCGCGCAGCGTGCCGACGAAGAACTCACGGTCGGCCTTGGCGAAGCCTTCCATCTCCGGTGCGTAGGCTTCGATGGCGGCCTCGTCGGCACCGCCGACACGCCACTGGTAGAGGCCCTGCAGCACGAATTCGCGAGCGCGGCGGCGGGCGGACTTGGGCTTGGCGGTCTTGTCTTGTTCGGTCATTGGGCGAGTGCCTTTTGCAGGTTGGCCATTTCGACGGCGGCCTGGGCGCAGTCGCTGCCCTTGGGCTGCATGCGCACTTCGGCTTGTTCGTCGGTTTCACAGGTCAGGATGCCGTTGGCGATGGGCACGCCGGTGTCGAGCTGCACTTCCATGATGGCGCGGCAAGAATCGTTGGAGACGACCTCGAAGTGATAGGTCTCGCCGCGGATGACGGCGCCGAGGGCGACGAGCGCGTCGTACTTGCCGCTGTTGGCCATGGTTTGCAGGATGAGCGGGATTTCCAGTGCGCCCGGGCAGGTGGCGATGGCCATGTCGCCGTCGGCCACGCCGAGGCGCTTCAGCTCATTGACGCAGGCGGAGAGCAGGCCTTCGCAGACCGGCAGGTTGAAACGGCTCATCACGATGCCGACGCGCAGACCGGCGCCGGCGAGGTTGTTGTCGAATTCGAAAACGTTGTCGAAGCGGGACATGGCTTTAAAGCTCCTCAGGAGAGGGAACGAAACCGGTGACTTCGAGGCCGAAGCCGGTCATGGAGGGCATCTTGCGCGGGCTGGAGAGCAGACGCATCTTGCCGACGCCGCAGTCGCGCAGGATCTGCGCGCCGATGCCGTAGGAACGCGGGTCCCACTTGGTCTGGCCCTGCGGCTTGTCGGCGGTCAGGCGGTTGAGCAGGGCTTCGCCGTCTTCCGGACGGTGCAGCAGGACGATGACGCCATGGCCATGCTTGGCCAGCGCGGCTTGTGCCTGGTCGATGGAAAACGATTGCTGTTTGCTCGACGGGTCGAGGAAATCGAGTACCGAGAGCGGCTCGTGCACGCGCACCAGCGTTTCGCCATCGCTCGGGATGCTGCCCTTGACCAGCGCCAGATGCGTGCCGCCGCCAGCGCGGTCGGCGTAGGCGTGCATGGTGAATTCGCCGTGCGGCGTGGCGATGGTCTTGCTGGCGACGCGCTCGATCAGTTTTTCGGAGGCGGCACGGTAGTGGATCAGGTCGGCAATGGTGCCGATCTTCAGGCCGTGCTCCTTGGCGAATTCGATCAGCTCCGGCAGGCGGGCCATCGTGCCGTCGTCATTCATGATTTCGCAGATGACCGAGGCGGGCTCCAGGCCGGCCATGCCGGCGAGGTCGCAGCCGGCTTCGGTGTGGCCGGCACGGACCAGAACGCCGCCTTCGCGGGCGGTGATCGGGAAGACGTGGCCGGGCTGCACGATGTCGTCGGCGACGGCGTTCTTGGCCACGGCGACCTGGATGGTCTTGGCGCGGTCGGCGGCAGAAATGCCGGTGGTAACGCCTTCGGCGGCCTCGATCGAGACGGTGAAGGCGGTGCCGTAGACGGTGCCGTTGTTGCGTGCCATCTGGGTCAGGCCCAGCTTCTTGCAGCGTTCGGCAGTGAGGGTCAGGCAGACCAGGCCGCGGCCGTATTTGGCCATGAAGTTGATGGCTTCCGGCGTGATGTGCTCGGCGGCCATGACGAGGTCGCCTTCGTTTTCGCGGTCTTCTTCATCGACCAGGATGACCATGCGACCGGCCTTCAGTTCGGCGACGATCTCGGCAGTGCTGGCAATGGCGGGATGGGGTGGCATCGGGTGTGGGGGTGAAACGGAAAGGGGTGACATTTTCGCAGAAATGGGGGCGGCAAGGTTGATTTTGTAAGCTTTTTTGCCCAGCGCTATTTTGACTGAGCCTTGATTTTTGGCCTTTTTGGCCAGTGCACCGCAGCAGTCAAGCTTAGGGTGTGTAAGCCTCGACCTGGATGCGCAGGCGGACTTCATCGCCGATGAAGGGCAGGCCGTTGGTCAGGCCGAAATCAGAGCGACGCAGCGTGGTGACGGCATCGGCGCCGCAGCCGCGCTTGCGGCTGGCGAGATTCAGCCCGCACTTGAAGCGGGCGATGTCGAGGCGGACCGGGCGGATTTCGCCAAGCATGACCAGCTTGCCGTCGACGGCGGTGAGCTGCTCGCCGGTAAAGACGAAGTTCTCGCTGCGGAACAGGATGTCGGGAAAACTCCTGGCGTTGAACCAGTCTTCGCCGCGCAGGATGTCGTCGCGCAAGGCCATGCCGGTATCAAGGGAGGCGACGTCGATGCGGATGTCGACCTGGCCGCGTTTGGCTTCCGGGTCGAAGGCGAGGCTGCCGCTGCTGCGGTTGAACTGGCCGCGCTGGGTCGAAAAGCCGAGGTGGTCGATCTCAAAGCTGGCATAGGTGTGCGCCGGGTCGATGATGTAGTCGGCAGCGCTGGCGTTGAGTGCGAGGCTGGCGAGCAGGGCGGCGAGGATGACTCTTGCGGTGCACATGGCGAAATGGGCAAAAATGGTGGCGACAGGTTTCCGACCACTGCGCCGGCGTGCCGTTCCCAAAAAATCGCGGTAGCATGCCGGGCCATGCGCCACGCCCTGCTTTTTTCCGTTTTCGTCATCGCCTCCTGCGGCCTCGCCTACGAGTTGGTCGCCGGCGCCTTGTCGTCCTATCTGTTGGGCGATTCGGTCCTGCAGTTTTCGACCGTGATCGGCTGCTACCTGTTCGCCATGGGCGCCGGGTCGTGGCTGTCGAAATACATCACGCGCGACCTGATCGGGCGCTTCATCCAGATCGAGTTGATGGTCGGTTTGCTCGGTGGCTTCTCGGCCATCGGGCTGTTCCTGGTTTTCACCTGGATGTCGGCGCCGTTCAAGCTGGTGCTCTACCTCGCGGTATTCGGTGTCGGGGTGCTGGTCGGGCTGGAGATTCCGCTGGTCATGCGCATCCTGAAGCGCGAGCTGGCCTTCAAGGACCTTGTGTCGCAAGTGCTCACTTTCGACTATCTCGGCGCGCTGGCGGTCTCCATTCTTTTCCCGCTGATCCTCGCGCCGCATCTTGGCATGGTGCGTACCGGGCTGCTCTTCGGTCTGTTGAACGTCGGCGTCGCGCTGTGGGCGCTGCATCTGTTCCGCGCCCAGTTGCCGGCTCGACCCTGGCTGGCCGTGCAGAGCTGGGCCAGTTTCGCCGTGTTGCTCGGGGGCTTTGCCGGCGCCGGGCAACTCACCACCTTGGCCGAGAGCCATCTCTACGCCGACGAGATCGTGCATGCCGAGACCACGCCCTACCAGCGCCTGGTAGTGACGCGCTGGCGCGACGATTTGCGCCTGTTCCTGAACAATAACCTGCAGTTCTCGTCGCACGACGAATATCGCTACCACGAGGCATTGGTCCATCCCGGACTGGCTGCCTTGCCGGGAGCGAAGCGGGTGCTGGTGCTGGGTGGCGGCGACGGTCTGGCGGTGCGCGAGATTCTCAAGTACGACAAGGTGGAGTCGGTGACCCTGGTCGATCTTGATCCGGCGATGACCGCCTTGTTTTCGACCGCGCCGGCATTGGTCGAGCTGAATCGCGGCGCGTTGAAGGACAAGCGAGTGACGGTGATCAATGCCGATGCGCTGGTCTGGCTGGAGGAAAGCCGCGACTACTTCGATTTTATCGTGGTCGACTTTCCCGATCCGAACAACTTCGCACTGGGCAAACTGTACTCATCGGCCTTCTACCGGCTGCTGGAAAAGCGCCTCTCGGCGCGTGGTCTGATGGTCATCCAGTCGACCTCGCCGTTCTACGCGCGGCAATCCTTCTGGTGCGTGGTGACGACGCTGGAAGACGTCGGCCTGAAGACCGCGCCGTATCATGCGATGGTGCCGTCCTTCGGGGAATGGGGTTTCATCATCGCCAGCCGGCAGGATTTCTCGCCTGCTGCGGTGGACAGCGCAAAAACCCGATTTTTGACGCCGGAGATCGTGGCCGATCTATTCCGGTTCCCGGCAGACATGGCGCGCGTGCCGGCCGAAGTGAATCGCCTGAACAACCAGGCGCTGGTGCGCTACTTCGAAAGCGAGTGGCGCAAGGTGATTCGCTAGTTTCCTGCCCGGTGCGCCTTGATGTAGGCGAGCACTTCGTCCAGCGGCACCGGCTTGCTGAACAGGAATCCTTGCAGGAAATCGCAGTGCAGGCGCGACAGGAACTCCTTCTGCATTTCTGTCTCGACGCCTTCGGCGACGACCTCCAACCCGAGGTTATGGCCGAGCGCGATGGTGGCGGCGCAGATCGATGCATCGTTGGCATCGGTCTCGATGTCGGTGACGAAGGAGCGGTCGAGTTTCAGGCGCCTGATCGGCAGATGCTTCAGATAAGCCAGCGAGGAGTGTCCGGTGCCGAAGTCGTCGATCGAGAGCGAAACGCCGAGTGCAGCCAGCTGGTCGAGAATGGACAAGGTCATCTCGGGGTTCTGCATGGCCGTACTCTCGGTGATTTCCAGCTCGATATCCTGCGGCTTCAGTTCGTAGCAGGCGAGCGCACCCTGGACGAGGAGCAGCAGGTTTTCGTGGCGCAACTGCTGGGCGGAAATGTTGATGGCGACATGGATGCCGTCGATTCCGGCCTTCTTGATTTCGCGCAGTTGGCGGCAGGCCTCCCAGATCACCCAGTCGCCGAGCGGCTGGATCAGGCCGGTTTCCTCGGCGATGGCGATGAAACGGAGCGGCGAGATCGGGCCGAATTCCGGGCTGTTCCAGCGCAACAGCGCTTCGAGCGAGGAGATCTGGCCGGTACGGGTGTTCAACTGGGGCTGGAAGTGCAGCGAAAATTCGCAATTGAGCGGCGACATCGAGGCCACGGCGTGCCGCAAGCCGCTTTCCAGACGCAGGCGCTCGCCCGCCGCCTCGTTCATGCGGCTGGCGTAGAACTGATGGTTGTTCCGACCCAGGCTCTTGGCGTGATACATCGCTGAATCGGCGTTGCGCAGCAAGGTCGTCAGGTCGATGCCGTCGGTCGGGTAAAGACAGATGCCGATGCTGGGCGTGGCGTACAGGGCGTGTTCGTCGATCTGGTAGTGATCGGCCAGTTCGTTTTGAATCTTGCTGGCAACTCGGCCGGCGGTGACCGGCGAATCGATTTCCGGTAGCACGACGACGAATTCGTCGCCGCCCAGGCGGGCGACCAGGTCGCTGCCGCGAACGGCATGACGCAAGCGGTCCGCGACCTGCTTCAGTATTTCGTCACCGACATGGTGGCCCAGCGTGTCGTTTATGTTCTTGAAATTGTCGAGGTCGATCAGCATGAGCGCCAATTGCCGGCTTTCGCGTTCGCAGATGCGCAGCATGTGGTTGAGCTGGGCCTCGAAGGCCAGTCGGTTGGGCAGCTGGGTCAGTGGGTCATGATAGGCAAGCAGGGCCAGGCGCTCGGAGGCCTGCTTGTTGGTGCTGATGTCGGTGAAGTTTGCAACGTAGTTGCGAACCTTGCCGGTTGCATCGCGAACGACCGAGATGGAGAGCAACTTGGGGTAGCAACTGCCATCCTTGCGCTTGTCCCAAATTTCGCCTTCCCAGTAGTCCTGCTCATTGAGCGCTTGCCACATCTCGGCATAGAGCTCCGGCGTCGAATGGCCGGAGGAGAGAATGCGCGGATTCCGGCCAATCACCTCGTCGGCGGAGTAGCCGGTCAGGCGCGTAAAGGCCGCATTGACGCTGACGATGTTGTTGCTGGCATCGGTGACGACGATCGCCTCATGGCTTTGCGCGTAGGCGCGTTGCAGCACTCCGTCGGGGAGTGCTGCGGAGTGTCTGTCACCTGGATCTGACGTCCGGTCAGTATCGTTCATGCCTGCGGTCTATCTTGTTGAAAGATAGCCGTAGATTACACGTTGAACAGGAAGTTCATAACATCACCGTCGCGCACGACGTATTCCTTGCCTTCGGCGCGCATCTTGCCAGCTTCCTTGGCGCCTTGTTCTCCCTTGAAAGCGATGAAGTCTTCATAGGCGATGGTCTGGGCGCGGATGAAGCCGCGCTCGAAGTCGGTGTGGATCACGCCAGCCGCTTGCGGCGCCGTGTCGCCGGCATGAATGGTCCACGCGCGCACTTCCTTCACGCCAGCCGTGAAGTAGGTCTGCAGGCCGAGCAACTGGTAGCCGGCGCGGATCAGGCGATCCAGGCCAGGCTCATGCAGGCCCATGGATTCGAGGAATTCGACCTTGTCGGCGTCGTCCAGGTCGGCGATTTCGGCTTCGATCGAAGCGCACAGGGCAACGACCTGCGAGCCTTCCTCGGCCGCATGGGCCTCCACCTTGGCCAGCAGCGGGTTGTCGGTGAAACCATCTTCGGCAACGTTGGCGGCGTACAGCACCGGCTTGGCAGTGATCAGGCAGAAAGGCTTGAGGCTGGCCCATTCCTCCTTGCTGAGATCGAGGGCGCGTACGGCCTTGCCCTGGTCGAGCTGGGCGAAGCACTTTTCCAGCACGGCGACCAGAATCTTGGCCTCCTTGTCGCCGGAGTTGGCCGGGCGCTTGTAGCGGTTCAGTGCCTTTTCGACGGTGCCCATGTCGGCCAGCGCCAGTTCGGTGTCGATGACTTCGATATCGCGGATCGGATCGACACTGCCGGAAACGTGGATTACGTTCGGGTCGTCGAAGCAGCGCACGACGTGCACGATGGCGTCGGTTTCGCGGATGTTGGCCAGGAACTGGTTGCCCAGCCCTTCACCCTTGGAAGCGCCGGCGACCAGCCCGGCGATGTCGACGAATTCGACGATGGCCGGCTGCACCTTCTGCGGCTTGACGATCTCGGACAGTGCCTTGAGACGTGGGTCCGGTACCTCGACGATGCCGACGTTCGGCTCGATGGTGCAGAACGGGTAGTTGGCCGCTTCGATGCCGGCCTTGGTCAGGGCGTTGAACAGGGTGGATTTGCCGACGTTGGGCAGACCGACGATACCGCATTTCAAAGACATGGTTTCTTCCTTAGACGGCTTTGCCGTGCAACTGTTGTTGGGCGCCGGCGTAGTCTCCGGCAGAAATTCTGGGCCAGGCCAGCAGGCTGCGATGCAGGGATTGTTCGATATCCGGCATTTCTTCCCTGCGCGGCTGGTGCAGCACGAAATCGGCGACTTGTTGGCTCAGGCCCAGGGTGCGCGGATGGCCGATGCCGAGGCGCAGGCGCCAGAAATCCGGTGTGCCGAGCTTGGCCTGGATATCCTTCAGGCCATTGTGGCCACCGTTGCCGCCGCCCTGTTTCAGACGGATGCCGCCGGGGGGCAGGTCGAGTTCGTCATGGATGACCAGAATCTCGGCCGGGGAAATCTTGTAGAAATTGGCCAGGGCAGCTACCGCCTGACCGGAGCGGTTCATGTAGGTGCTTGGCTGCAGCAACCACAGTTCGCCGGCACGACCGGCCTTGCCGAAGAACTTCGACTGCGGGGCGAGCGAGATTTTCAGTTGATCGGCCAACTGGTCGACGAACCAGAACCCGACGTTGTGGCGGGTGGCTTCGTATTCCTGCCCCGGGTTGCCGAGGCCGACGATCAGGCGAGGAGCGGTCATGGGTTCAGTCGTGAAAAGGCCGCCGGGGCATTCTGCCTGCGGCGGCCAGAGTATAGCGGAGCGCGCGGATTACTCGGCGGCAGCTTCGCCTTCGGCAGCTTCATCAGCCGAACCGCCCTTGCCGACGATACCGGCAACGATCGGATCTTCCTCGCCATGCTTGACCAGAGCCACGCCCTTCGGCAGCTTGATCTGGGAAGCGTGGATGTTCTCGCCAACCTTCAGGGCGCCGAGGTCGACTTCGATGAACTCGGGCAGATCCTTGGCCAGACAGTGAATGTCCAGTTCGGTGGTGACGTGGTTGACCAGGCCGCCGCCCAGCTTGACGCCCGGGGCGTTTTCTTCGTTGACGAAGTGCAGGGGCACCTTGATGTGCAGTTCGTGGGTGGCGTCGACGCGCTGGAAGTCCACGTGCAGGATCAGTTGCTTGTAGGCGTGCGTCTGGTAGTCACGCAGCAGGACTTGTTCCTTCTTGCCATCGATGACGAGGTTGATGATGGAAGAGTGGAAAGCTTCCTTCTTCATCTTCAACAGCAGGTCGTTGTGGTTGGTTTCGATAGCGATCGGGGCGGCTTCACCGCCGTAGACGATACCCGGAACGGTGCCGGCACGGCGCAGGCGGCGGCTCGCACCCGTTCCCTGTACGCCACGTGCGGAAGCGATAACTTCAAATTGCATGGTGGTACTCCAAAAATTTTCCCGAACCGCGACCAGAACGGGAAGGTTAAAAAAACTTAATCAATGAACAGCGACGAGACGGAGTCGTCGTTGCTGATGCGGCGAATGGTTTCGGCCATGATCTCGGCAACCGAGAGTTGGCGGATACGCGGCGAAGCGGCTGCATCGTCGCGCAGGGGGATGGTGTCGGTGACGACCAGGGCGTCGAGGTCGGAGGTATTCACGCGCTCGACGGCCGGGCCGGACAGTACCGGGTGAGTACAGTAAGCGACGACCTGCTTGGCGCCGTGCTGCTTGAGCGCGGTAGCGGCCTTGCACAGGGTGCCGGCGGTGTCGACCATGTCGTCCATGATGATGCAGGTGCGGCCCTTGACGTCGCCGATGATGTTCATCACTTCGGAAACGTTGGCCTTCGGGCGGCGCTTGTCGATGATGGCCAGATCGCATTCCAGGCGCTTGGCCAGCGAGCGGGCGCGGACGACGCCTCCGTGGTCGGGCGAAACGACCATCGGGTTTTCGTAATTCTGCTTCTTGATGTCTTCGAGCAGGATGGGCAGGGCGTAGATGTTATCGACCGGAATGTCGAAGAAGCCCTGAATCTGTTCGGCATGCAGGTCCATGGTCAGCACGCGGTCGACGCCGGAGGCGACGAGCATGTTGGCAACCAGCTTGGCGGCGATGGGTACGCGGGAGGAACGCGAACGGCGATCCTGGCGGGCGTAGCCAAAGTAGGGAATGGCGGCGGTGATGCGGCCAGCCGAGGCGCGCTTGAGCGAATCGACCATGACAAGCAGTTCCATCAGGTTGTCATTGGTCGGGGCGCAGGTGGATTGCAACACGAAGATGTCGCGACCGCGGACGTGTTCCTGCAGTTCGACGCTGACTTCGCCGTCGGAAAAGCGGCCGACATTGGCGCGACCGAGGTCGACATTGAGATTGGTAGCAACGTCGGCAGCCAGTTTCGGATTGGCATTGCCGGTGAACACCATCAGGCTGTTGTAGGCCATTTCCACAGTCCTCAAGGATCTTTGCGCGCGCCGCAAATTCTCCCGATGCAATGAAAATCGGGCAGGCGCGAGACCTGCCCGAAGGGAATCTGGCAGGGGAAGAAGGATTCGAACCTTCGAATGCCGGAATCAAAATCCGGTGCCTTGACCAACTTGGCGACTCCCCTGCGGTCGTCTAAACGGGTGCCGTTCAAACGAGGCGCGAATGATACAGGAGGCTTTTCACGAAATCCAGTCTTTTTGCAGATTTTTTGCAAGCGGATGCTCGACGAGCCCCTCAGCCACCCAGCCGTTCATGCCAGACGGGAGTTGGGAAAGCACGGATTCGGCTGTGTTCCTGTCAGCGAAGGCCGCGAAAACGCAGGCCCCGGAACCGGTCATCATCGCTGCCGGTGCATATCGTTTTAGCCAGGCGAGGTGTTCGGCTACGGCAGGGAAGCGGGCACAGGCGACCGCTTCCAGATCGTTATGGCCGAGGCCCGGTCGCCAGCCAGCGGCAGTGATGGCCGGCGTATCGCGCTTGAGGTCGGGGGCGCCGAAAATTGCCGCAGTCGGCACGTGCACCGCAGGTGTCAGCACCAGGTAGGCGGTGGGCGGCAGATCGAGGTCGGAGAAGCGCTCGCCGACGCCCTCGGCGAAACAGTTGCGACCGTGAATGAAGACCGGTACATCGGCGCCAAGCGCCAGACCGATTTTCTCCAGTTGCGGGCGCGGCAAGCCGGTTTGCCACAGGTGATCGAGAGCGAGCAGGACGGTTGCGGCATCGGAGGAACCGCCGCCGAGGCCGCCGCCCATGGGCAGGCGTTTGTCGAGACGGATGGTTGCGCCTTGCCGGCAGCCGGTGGCCTCCTGCAGCAGGCGGGCGGCGCGTACGGTCAAATCGGTTTCCGGCGGAACGCCGGGGATGGGAGTGGCAAGGACGATCTGGCCGTCATCGCGCGGTGCGAAGTGCAAGGTGTCGGCCCGGTCAATGAAGCGGAATACCGTTTGCAGCAGATGGTAGCCGTCCGCCCGGCGGCCAACGACATGCAGGAAGAGATTCAGTTTGGCCGGCGCCGGCCAGGTGCTGTCCCAGGTCCAGTCAGTCAAGGCGCTTCCTTCCATTCCTCGATGCGCAGTTTGAGTTCGATGCCTTGCCCGTCGCTCAGGGTCAGGCGGGCAGGGGCGGCGGCGGGCGTTTCAAGATCGTAGCCGTAGTCGATCCGCCAGCCGGCTTCGTCCAGCCGGCTGGGGCGGCCCAGCGGGTCATGCGTCAACGTGCCGGAGATGCTGGCGCGGCCGAGCAGCCAGGCGGCCAGGCGGCCGACCGGCAGGCGTTGCCCGGTGACTTCCTCGATCAGGCTCTCAGGGTCGGCCGACTCGCGGGTGTCGCCATTGGCCAGGCGGAGCGTTGAGCGACCGGGACGCATGTCGATCTCGGCCAGGCCGATCCCGATTGGGTTGGCCAATAACAGGCGGTCTTGTTCGCCGCGGTGTTCCCAGCTCAGGCGGCCACCGCTGCTTTGTGCCGGGCGGTCGGGCTGGGAGACGCGCAGGGCGAAACGCGCCTCAAGGGCGAAATCGCCGATCCGTTCGCGCTCCGGTTGCAGACCGGGAACGACGGCGCAGCCGGCGAGCAGCAGGCTGCCGGCCAGCGCGATGCGGAGGCGCAAACTCACGGTTGAAGTTTCTTAATGGCGTCGGCCAGCACGTCGTTATCGGGGTTCTGGCTTGCCGCTTCCTTGAGCAGGCGCTGTGCTTCAGCCTTGCGGTTCAGCGACCACAGCACTTCGGCCAAGTGGGCTGCTATCTCAGGGTCGGCCTTGATGCGGTAGGCCGTCTGCAGCGTCTGCAATGCCTGCTCGGCCTTGCCCTGGCGGAACTGCACCCAACCCAGGCTATCCATGATGAAAGGGTCTTCCGGCATCAGAGCGGAGGCCTTGGCGATCATGTCGTAGGCTTCGCTCAGATTGACGTTGCGGTCGGCCCAGGAGTAGCCGAGGGCGTTCAGGGCATGGGCGTGCTCTGGATTCTGAGCAAGCAGGCGCTTCAGATGGGTTTCCAGCAGCTCAGGCTTGCCCATGCGTTCGGCCGTCAGTGCGGCTTCGTAGAGCAGTTCCGAGTTGTCCGGCTGGGTGCTGAGGCCGGCATCGAGCACGATGTAGGCATCGTTGTAACGCTTGGCGTCGCGCAGCAGCTGCGATTCGGCGAGGATCAATTGCACGCGCTCGGCCGCGCTGCCGCCTTGGGTCGCCCGCAGAAGTTCGCGCGCTTCGTCGGGCTTGCCTTGTTGCATCAGGATTTGCGCTGCGCGTGAACGGGCGGCGACGAATTGTTCGCCAGCGGACACCTGGCGGAAGTGGGCGAGGGCGGCCTCCGGTTTTTTCTGCTCCTGATCCAGTTGGCCGAGGAAGAAATGCACCGTGCTCTTGTCGGCAAAGTCGGTCTTCAGCAGGTGTTCCAACTGGTTGCGGCCAGTCTGGTAGTCGCCCTGCTGAAGGGCGAGCATGGCGACTGGGTAGATTACCTCGGGGCTGTCCGGGTTGTCCTTGATCAGGCGGTCGAACTGCTTGCGCGACTCGTCGTAGCGTCGCTCGGCGATGAGCAGCCGGGCCAGGGTCAGGCGGGCGTCGCGGGCGCTGGGGACGCGCCCGACGAAGTCGAGCAGGCCGTCGATCGCCTGTTTGCTGGATTGCCGGGATTGCAGCTGGGCACGGGCAAGTGCCGCGGTTTCCCAGTCGGGGCGAAGGCGTAGGGCGGCTTCGGTTTCGTCGAGGGCGCGCTGATTGTCGCCGACGTTCGACGCCGCCTGAGCCATGGCGAAGTGTGCTTCCGGCAGGGTGCCATACGGCGTTGCCAATCGATCGATTAGGCGCTGCACCGCATTCTTGTCGTTCAGGCGGGCCAGCATGCGGTTGAGGTGGAGCAGGTTACTGGCCAGGTTGGGTTTGTCTTGTTCAAGCAGGGTGGCGAGTTCCGGCGCCAGTTCGTCGAGGCGATTGGTCAGTACGAGCAGCGACGATTGTGTCTGGCGGGCCTGGGCGGAACCTGGCTCGACCTCGAGCCACAGGCGGACGAGTTCGAGGGCGCGTTCATACTGGCGGGCGACGACGGCAACTTCGGTGGCGCGCGCGATGACTTTCGGGTCGCGGGTGCGCACGGCCAAGTCGGTCCAGGCGTCCGAGCCAAACTTGGGATCGCCGCGGAGTAGCGCAAATTCGCCGACCAGTGCCTGGAAGACGGTGCGTCCGATCAGGTCTTCGCTGGAGGCGGCGGCCGGCTTGCGACTGCTCGCCCGCGGAGCGCTGTCGCCCGCGGCCAAAGCGTTGCCCGCCTGGCTCAGGCCAAGCGCCAGGGTAAGGGTGGCGACTAGGTGCTTCAGTTGCATGGGGTCGGCTTTCGTTCGTTATAGCGTCTTTGAACGCATAGAATCTCGTAAGTTTGCGATGTTATTTGGGTTTGTTGGTAGTAACAAGCGGAGGAGATGGTCATGCCCGAGTTGCCCGAGGTCGAGGTTTGCCGGCGAGGGATTGCGCCTGAGCTCGAAGGAGAAGCGATTCTCGGTGTGATCATCCGTGCGCCCCGGCTGCGCCACGATATTCCGAGCGAGTTGAGCTGCTTCTTGCCCGGTTGCCGCATTGTCGGTGTGCGCCGGCGGGGCAAATACCTGCTGATCGACTGCGAGGGGAAGGACATTCAAGGGAGTGTTTTGTTGCATCTGGGCATGTCGGGCAACCTGCGTTTCGTTCCGCCGGACATGCCGCCGGGCAAGCACGATCACTTCGATATCGTCCTGGCCAAGCAGATACTCCGCTTTGCCGACCCGCGCCGCTTCGGTCTCGTGCTGTGGCAGGACGGTCCGCCTGAGCTGGTGGAGAGGCATCCTTTGCTGGCGGTACTTGGCATCGAACCGCTGAGTGACGTGTTTAGCGCAGAATGGCTGTACCGGAGTCTTGCCAGGCGCAACGGTCCGATCAAGCCAGCCTTGATGGACGGCCACATGGTGGTCGGCATCGGCAATATCTATGCGTCGGAGAGCCTGTTCCGCGCTGGCATCTCGCCGCTGCGGGCGGCCAACAGGATCAGCGAGAAACGTATCGAGCTGCTGGTGCCGGCCATTCGCCAGACCTTGTCGGACGCCATCGCCGCTGGCGGTAGCAGTATCCGCGACTATGTACATAGCGACGGTGGCGCGGGTTGCTTCCAGATTCAGGCCGGGGTGTACGACCGGGCCGGGGAGGCATGTTTGCGGTGTGACGGCGTCGTCCGGCAGATACGCCAGGCCGGGCGTAGTACTTATTATTGTCCGGGGTGTCAGCATTGAGCTCGCCGCTCAAGGACGGCCGTGGGTTATTTCCGACACCGCACATCGCCTGGCTTGAGCCTGTGGGCAGAAGGCTGACGAGGCCGGCAGGAACTATGCTAAATTGAAACAGTTTTGCAGCCGGAGAGTAATTTCATGTCGCTCGCCACACAATTCGCCGCCTACACCATGTGGCGCTCGCGCTTGTCAGCTTATATCGGAGAATTCCAGAGCTGGCTAAGCCACAACGAATTGTCGGACGCCCAGACCGATTTGCGCCTGACCCAGTTGCTCGAGCGTTTGCGCGAAGATCGACTGAATGTTGCGTTCGTCGCCGAGTTCTCGCGCGGCAAGTCGGAACTGATCAACGCCATCTTCTTTGCCGACTACGGCAACCGGATGCTGCCCTCTTCGGCCGGCCGGACCACGATGTGCCCGACCGAATTGCTGTTCGATTCCACCAAGGAGCCGCGCATCGAGCTGTTGCCGATCCAGACGCGGGCGGCGAATTCGAGCGTGACCGAATACAAGCGTTTCCCGGAGGAGTGGACGGTCGTGCCGCTCGATGTGGAAACGCCCGAGTCGATGCAGGACGCGCTGCGCCATGTCAGCGAAACCCTGCGTGTGACACCGGAGGAAGCGGCCAAGCTGGGCTTCGGTGCCGACCAGGAAGGCGGCGATCTCTTTGCGGCCGGCGATGATGGTTTGGTCGAGATTCCCCGTTGGCGTCATGCGGTGATCAATTTCCCGCATCCGCTGCTCAAGCAGGGACTCGTCATCCTCGATACGCCGGGACTCAACGCCATCGGTACCGAGCCGGAATTGACCCTGTCGCTGTTGCCGAATGCACATGCCGTGCTCTTCATCCTGTCGGTCGATACCGGGGTGACCCAATCCGATCTGAGCATCTGGAAGGATCATATCTGCGCCGGGGCGACGGCCAAGCGCGGCCGTCTGGTTGTGCTGAACAAGATCGACGGTCAGTGGGACGAACTGAAGTCGGCCGAGGAAATCGACGCCGAAATCCAGAAGCAGGTCGATGCCAGTGCCCGCATTCTCGATCTGCCGGCCACCCAGGTTTTCCCGGTTTCCGCCCAGAAGGGTCTGGTCGCCAAGATCAACGGTGACAATGCCCTGCTCGAACGTAGTCGCTTGCCGCTGCTCGAAGCCGCCTTGTCAAACGAACTCATCCCGGCCAAGCAGGACATCGTGCGCGACAGCACGGAGAGCGAATTCGGCGACGTCAATCGCGCCGTCCGCGGCCTGCTCGAATCCCGCCTGCTCGGCCTGCGCGAGCAATTGACCGAACTGACCGAACTGCGCGGCAAGAATCGTGGCGTCGTCGAGTACATGATGGGCAAGGTACGGGCCGAGAAGGATGAATTCGAGGCGGGCCTGCAGCGCTACTACGCAGTGCGCAGCGTCTTCTCTACACTGACCAACAACCTGTTCGGCCACCTCGGTCTCGACATGCTGCGCCAACTGACGCACGAGACACGCGAGGTCATGCTGGAAGCGGCTTTCTCCAAGACCCTGTCGGATTCTATGGGCGGTTTCTTTGCCAAGGCCCGCGACGCGCTGACTCGTTCCAATGGCGAAATCAACGAGATTCTGGCCATGATGGAGGCGGTGTACAAGAAGTTTTCCATCGAGCACGGCCTCAAGCTGCCACCGCCGACGCCCTTCTCGCTGCTCCGTTACGAGAAGGAACTGGACCGCCTGCAGGCCTGGTGCGACAGCCACCTGAATACGACGGTCAACCTGCTGACCCACGACAAGAAGAACATCACGCAGAAGTTCTTCGAGGAAGTGGCGGCTCAGGTCCGCCGTGCCTTCGAGCATGCCAACCGCGATGCCGAGACCTGGCTGCGTGCCATCATGGCGCCGATGGAAACCCAGGTGCGCGAACACCAGATCCAGTTGAAACGCCGCCTGGAAAGCATCAAGCGCATCCACCAGGCGACCGATACGCTGGAAGACCGCATCGCCGAGCTGGAGGCGGTCGAGAAGAGCCTGTTGCAGCAGATTCAGGGGCTGGAACAGATTACGGGTTCGGTGCGCGAACTCCTGTTGCCGATTGAGGTGCAGCAGCTACAGGCCGCTTGACGACTGCTGCGGTGGACAATAAAAAACCCGCGAATTTCGCGGGTTTTTTATTGGGGAGCCAGAAGGCTCAGGCGCGCTTGTTGCCGGTGAGCTTTTCGTACTTGGCCCACAGTTGATCCTCGTTCTCGGCGTGGCTCGGGTCCTTGGGGATGCAATCCACCGGGCAGACCTGAACGCACTGCGGCTCGTCATAGTGACCGACGCATTCCGTGCACTTGTTCGGATCGATCTGATAGATCTCCTCGCCCTGGGAGATGGCCTCGTTCGGGCACTCCGGCTCGCACACATCGCAGTTGATGCACTCGTCGGTAATCATCAAAGACATAGCTGTTCCTCTCTCGGTTAAGCAGTGGTTTTCGCCCGCAGGCGCTTTTCGACACAAGGTTGTACAAACTTGCTGACATCGCCGCCCAGGCGCGCAATTTCACGCACCATGGTGGCGGAGATGAACATGTATTGTTCGCCCGGAGTCAGAAACACAGTTTCGACCTCCGGATAGACGCTCCGGTTCATACCGGCCATCTGGAATTCGTATTCGAAGTCGGAAACGGCACGCAGGCCGCGCACGACGACCTTGGCACCCTGCTCATGCACGAAGTCCATCAGCAGGGTATTGAAGCCGACGATTTCGACGTTTTTCAGGTCGCCGAGGATTTCGCGGGCCATGTCCACACGATCGCTCAGCGGGAAACGCGGCTGTTTCGAGGGGCTTTCGGCAATGGCCAGGATCAGCTTGTCGAACAGGCTGGCGGCGCGACGCACGAGATCCTCGTGGCCCCGTGTGATGGGGTCGAAGGTACCCGGGTAGATCGCTACGCGATGATTGAGTTTGTTCAAGCTTGCCGCCGCAACAAGTGAAAGTGCACTTCCCCCGCTTTGCCCTGGCGCTCCGTGCGCCAATCGCCAAGCGATCCGATTTCGTGTTCTGCCTCGACGTAGATCGCCGCATCTTCGTTCAGTACGCCGGGAAGGAGTGGCTCCAGGCGGGCAATCCAGCCTTTTTTGTAGGGTGGATCGAGGAAGATCAGGTCGAATTTGGCCTTGGTCGAGGCCAAATATTGTAACGCATCCCCGCGAATGATCTCCACAGCCGGCGGCTTATGGAGCAATTCGTGGTTTTCATGCAACGCGGCCAGCACGCGGGGTGATTTTTCCAGCATGACCACCCGTTCCGCGCCGCGCGAGGCCGCTTCGAAGCCGAGGGCGCCGCTGCCGGCGAAGAGATCCAGGCAGTGCCAGCCATCGAGTTCCTGGCCGAGCCAGTTGAACAGCGTCTCGCGTACGCGGTCCGGCGTCGGACGCAGGCCCTCGCTATCGGGAAAGCGCAGGACGCGGCGGCGGAATTCGCCGCCGACGATGCGGACCGAGTTCAATCGGTTGCCACCGTCACGGTAACCAGTTGGTCGAGGCGAACATGGCGGGCGAAGGCACGCTTGATGTCTTCCGCCGTCACTGCCTGCACCTTGGCTTGATACTGGTCGAGGTAATCGAGCGGCAAGCCGTAGAAGCCGATCACCGCGGCGTTATCGAGCAGCTTCTTGTTGCTGTCCAGGCGCAGCGGGAAGCTGCCGACCAGGTTGGCCTTGGCGGCAGCCAACTCTTCCGCTGTCGGACCATTCTTGACGAAGTCTTCGAGAATGCTGCGCGCCACCTTGATCGCATCCTGCGCCTGCGAGCGCTTGGTCTGCAGCCCGATCTGGAAGGGGCCGGATTGCTTGAGCGGGGCGAAGTAGCTGTACACGCTATAGGCATAACCACGCTTGTCGCGGATTTCCTTCATCAGGCGCGAGACGAAGCCGCCGCCGCCCAGCGTGTAGTTGCCGACGAGCAGCGGGAAGAAATCCGGATTGCCGCGCTCGATGGCGGGCAGGCCGAGATAGACGTGGGCCTGGCTGGCCGGGTGGGCAACCTTGGTCAGGCCCCCCTTGGGCGGGGTTGGGGGCGCCGGTAGCGCGGCTTTTTCACCTTTGGGCAGGCCGGCGGCGATGGTTTCGGCGATCTGTTCCGCCTCGGCGCGCGACAGGTCGCCGACCAATGTGATGCTGGCGTTGGCTGCCGTGTAGTAACGGGCGTGGAAAGCGGCGAGGTCGTCGCGGACGATGCCCGTCACGCTTTCCGGCGTGGCTTGCTTGCCATACGGGTGATTGGGGTACATCGTCGCCCAGAAGGCTTTGCCGGCGATGCTGTCGGGCCGGGTCATGGCTTCCTTGAGGCCGGCGATGGTACGTGCCTGTTCGCGTTCGAAGACCGCGGCATCGAAGCGCGGTTGCTGCACGATGCTGGTCAGGATGGCGAGTGCCGGATCGCGCTTGTCCTTGGCAGCCAGGGTGCGCAGGCTGACGCTGGCACGGTCGGTGTCGGCGCCGCCGCCGAGCGAGGCGCCGATGTCGGCCAGCTGTTCGGCGATGGCCGTTTCATCGAGCTTGCCGGCGCCGTTGTCAAGGGTGGCGCGGGTCAGCGCGGCGACGCCGGATTTGCCGGACGGGTCGAACATCGAGCCGGCGGCGAAATCGACCTGGACGTCGAGGATGGGAAGCACCCGGCTCTCGACGAAATAGACGCGGGCGCCGGAAGGCGAAACCCAGTGTTCGATCTTGGCCGCGGCGAAGGCGGTTTGCGCCAACAAAAGCGCAACTACTGCGGTGCACAGTCGTTTCATGGCAATTTTCATCAGTGACGGGTGGCGACGGCGGGACGGCGGGCTTTGCCATCCAGCGGCTGCGGATCGAGCACGCCGATGGTCAGGGTGTCGTCGGTGAAGTATTTGCGGGCAGCAGCCTGAACCTCGGCCGCCGTGACCTGTTGCAGCTTTTCCAGCATGCGGTTGAGGCCGCGATAGGGCAGGTTGGCCGATTCGATCTGGCCGATTTCCATGGCCTGGCCGAACATCGAGTCGAGCTTGTACACCTCGGCCGCCAGCAGTTGCGCCTTGGCGCGCTTCAGCTCGGTGTCGCTGATGCCGTCCTTCTGCACGTGGGCGATTTCGGCGCGGATGGCAGCTTCGAGGTCGGCAATCGTCTTGCCTTCGGCCGGCGTGCCACTGACGTAAAGCATGCCGGGGCCGCGGGCGGTGCCGTCGTAGCCGATATCGACCGACAGCGCGACCTTGTCTTCGCGCACCAGCTTCTTGTTGAAGCGGGCGGCGTCGTGACCATCCAGCACGGCGGCGAGCATTTCGAGGGCGTAGGGTTCGCTGTCCTTCTCGATGTCGCGCAGCACCGGCGCCTTGTAGGCCATGATCAGGCTGGGCAACTCGGCCGGCGCCTTGACGGTGACGCGGCGCGTACCTTCCTGCTTCGGCTCGACCTGCGGCTTGCGCGCCGGCAGGGCGCGGCCTTCGAGCGGGCCGTAGTATTTCTCGGCCAGGGCGAAGATTTCCTTGTGCTCGACGTCGCCGGTAATCACCACGTAGGCGTTGTTCGGTACGTACCACTGGTCGTACCAGGCCTTGGCGTCGGCGGCGGTCATCGTCTCCAGATCGTTCATCCAGCCGATGATCGGCCGGCGATACGGGTGCGCCTGGTAGGCGACGGCGTTCATCTGCTCGAACAGCTTGGCCTGCGGGTTGTCGTCGGTGCGCATGCGGCGCTCTTCCATGACGACCTTGATCTCCTGCTCGAATTCCTTGGCGTCCACGTTCAGGTGGCGCATGCGGTCGGCTTCGAGCTGCATCATCTCTTCCAGCTTTTCCTTCGGTACCTGCTGGAAGTAGGCCGTGTAGTCGCGGCTGGTGAAGGCATTGTCGCGCCCGCCGGCAGCGGCGACGCGCTTGTTGAATTCGCCGGGGCCGACGCTGGGCGTGCCCTTGAACATCATGTGTTCGAGTACGTGGGCGACACCGGACGCACCATCGACCTCATCGGTGCTGCCGATGCGGTACCAGACCATCTGCACGGCGGTCGGTGCCCGATGGTCTTCCTTGACGATGATACGCAGGCCGTTCTTCAGCGTGGTTTCGTAGGGATTGGCCAAGGCTGCGGTGCACAGCCAGGGGGCCAGCAAAAAGGGGATCAGGCGTTGCATTCTCATGGGATAGCGGGTCTTTCTGCTAAAATCCGGGGCAGTTTTGCATCGATTCGGGCGGCATCTTAACCGGCTTGCCGCCTCCCTGTCAGCCGGCTTAAGACCACAAATTTCCATGTTCAGTTTCCTGAAAAAATCCACGCCCGAGCCGCAAGCCGCGGCGCCGGCCGAAAGCGCGGCGGCTCCTTCCTGGCGCGAGCGCCTGTTCAAGGGCCTGGCCAAGACGCGTGCCCAATGGGGCGGTAAGCTCAAATCCATCTTCTCGCGCGGCAAGGTCGACGACGAACTGCTGGAAGAACTCGAAACCCTGCTGCTGACCTCCGACGTCGGCATCGAGGCGACCACGCACCTGCTCGACGAATTGAAGAAGGCGGCCAAGCGCGACAAGCTGGAAACGCCGGAAGCCATCCAGAAGGCGCTGGCCGATGCCCTGCTCGAAACCCTGCAGCCGCTCGAACAGCCGCTCGACTACACGACGCACAAGCCCTTCGTGATCATGATCGCCGGGGTGAATGGCGCCGGCAAGACGACCTCCATCGGCAAGCTGGCCAAGTATTTCCAGAACCAGGGCAAGAGCGTCCTGCTGGCCGCTGGCGACACCTTCCGCGCCGCGGCCCGCGAGCAGTTGCAGACCTGGGGCGAGCGCAACAACGTGACCGTCATCGCCCAGGAGTCGGGCGACCCGGCCGCCGTGATCTACGACGCCATCGCCGCCGCTAAGGCGCGCGGTATCGACATCGTGCTGGCCGACACCGCCGGCCGCCTGCCGACCCAGCTGCACCTGATGGAAGAAATCGCCAAGGTCCGCCGCGTCATCCAGAAGATCGATCCGACCGGCCCGCATGAAACCCTGCTCGTGCTCGACGCCAACATCGGGCAGAACGCGCTGATGCAGGTGAAGGCCTTCGACAAGGCGATCAACGTCACCGGCCTGGTCGTTACCAAGCTCGACGGCACGGCCAAAGGCGGCGTCGTCGCTGCCATCGCTCGCCAGTGTCCGAAGCCGATCCGCTTCATCGGCGTCGGCGAGCAGATCGACGACCTGCGCCCCTTCTCCGCCAAAGACTTCGTCGACGCCCTGTTCGAATAAGCCCCATGATCGTCGCCAGCAACCTGAACAAGCGCTACCCCGGCGGCTATGAGGCGCTGCGCGATGTCAGCTTCGAAATCTCGCAGGGGCAGATGGTGCTGATCACCGGCCATTCCGGTGCCGGCAAGACCACGCTGGTCAAGCTGATCGCCACCATTGAGCGGCCGACTTCGGGCAGCCTGGTGGTCAATGGCCAGAACCTCGCCGCCCTGCGCCGCAACGCGTTGCCTTACGTGCGCCGCCATTTCGGCTTGGTGTTCCAGGACCAGAAACTGCTATTCGACCGCAGCGCCCTCGATAACGTGCTGCTGCCGCTGCAGATTGCCGGCCTGCCGCATCGCGAGGCCGTGCGGCGCGGCCAGGCGGCGCTCGACAAGGTCGGCCTGCTGGCCCGCGAAAAGGCCAACCCGATCGCGCTCTCCGGCGGCGAGCAGCAGCGCCTGGCCATCGCCCGCGCCGTGGTCAATCGCCCGACCGTGCTGCTGGCCGACGAGCCGACCGGCAATCTCGACGCCGCTTCGGCGACCGAGATTCTCGAAATCTTCGCCGACTTCCATCGCGTTGGCGTGACCGTCGTGGTCGCCACGCACGATCAGGGCTGGATCGAACGCTACCACCCGAACGTGCTGCGCCTCGATCACGGGAGGGTGGCATGA
The DNA here is from genome assembly GCA_041904995.1 of Azonexus sp. Taxonomy (GTDB): domain Bacteria; phylum Pseudomonadota; class Gammaproteobacteria; order Burkholderiales; family Rhodocyclaceae; genus Azonexus. The sequence continues at coordinate 396,291 of JAYRMB010000002.1, read as the reverse complement.
ACGCCTGGCTCTCCCAACACCGGGCTGCCTTGGCCCTGGCTTTCCGCCGCCTGTGGGCGACACCGTTCAACACGCTGCTCTCCTTGCTCGCCATCGGCATCGCATTGACCCTGCCCGGTTTCGGTTACGTCGTGCTCGACAACCTGCGTGATCTTGGCCGTAATGCCTCGGGCGTACAGCAGATCAGCGTCTTCATGACCGTCGAGGCGACGCGCAAGGATGTCGGCGAGATCGAAACCCGCCTGCGCCAGTTCGCCAACGGCAAGTGGCGTTTCGTCGCCAAGGAAGAAGCGCTGAAGCGCATGCAGGCGAGCGAGGGTATGGCCGAAATCGTTGCCAGCCTGCCGCGCAACCCATTGCCCGACGCCTTTGTCGTTGAGCCGACCAACACCGAACCGGAAGCGCTGGAAGTGTTGCGCAAGGAGTTGTCCGGCTGGCCGAAGGTGGCACATGTGCAGCTCGATTCGGCTTGGGTCAAACGCTTCGATGCTTTCCTCAAATTGGGCAAACTGGCGCTGACCATGCTGGCCGGGCTATTTGCGGCCGGCCTGGTCGCCGTCACCTTCAACACCATCCGCCTGCAGGTCATGGCGCAGGCGGCCGAGATCGAGGTGGCGCGTATGATCGGCGCGACCGATACCTTCATCCGCCGCCCCTTCCAGTATTTTGGCGCCCTGCAGGGCTTGTTTGGCGGTTTGCTGGCCGGTGCGCTGGTGCTCGGCGGTCTACGCCTGCTGGCCGGGCCGGTCGCCGAACTGGCCGCCCTTTATGGCGGTAGCTATGGGCTGAAGCCGCCGGGGGCGCTCGAAGTCGGCGCCTTGGCTGCCGTCGGTGCGCTGCTCGGCTGGGTGGGCGCCCAGCTGTCGGTCAGCCTCTCCCTGCGCAAGTTTGACTAGCCGGCGAAGCTTCCTGCAAATCCTCGGCGCAGCTGCCCTGAGCGGCTGCGCGCCGGCCGGCAAGCCGGCCTTGCCGTCGGGCGAATTGCTCGGCCCTTCCTTCACTCTCGGGCACCGCCTGCGCGACGGCAGTTTCGTCGAACCGAGCGAAACGCGGCGCACTGGCGTCGTCATCGTCGGCGGCGGTATTTCCGGGTTGTCGGCGGCGTGGCGCCTGGCCAAGGCCGGTGTCGACGATTTCCTGGTGCTGGAAATGGAAAGCGAGGCGGGCGGCAATTCGCGCGCCGGGCAGAGTGCCGTCGCCGCTTATCCGTGGGGTGCGCATTACCTGCCCTTGCCGACGCGAGAGTCGGTCTGGGTGCGCGAGTTGCTGGCCGAGACCGGCGTCTTGCAAGGCGATCCGGCGGCGGCCAGGCCGACCTACGACGAGCGTTACCTGTGCGCCACGCCACAGGAGCGGGTGTTCCGCCACGGTCTTTGGGAGGAAGGCTTGCTGCCGCACCGCGGCCTGGATGCCGAAGAGCGGGCGCAGCAGAAGCGTTTTCAGGAGCGCATGGAGCTTTTGAAGCGGGAAGTCGGGCGCGATGGCCGTCGGGTCTTCGCGCTGCCCATGGCCTTGTCCAGTCGCGACGCCGAGTGGCGGGCGCTGGATCGGATTTCCTTCGCACAGTGGCTGAACGACAACGGCTTCACCGCGCCCAGCCTGCACTGGTTGGCCAATTATGCCTGTCGCGATGATTACGGTACTTCGCATGCGCAAACCTCGGCCTGGGCCGGGTTGCATTACTTCGCCTGCCGCAATGGCGAGGCGGCCAATGCGGCGAGCGATGCGGTACTGACCGCGCCCGACGGCAATGCCTGGCTGGCGCGGGCGCTGGCGGCAAAAGCCGGCGCCCGTGTGCTGACCAATGCTTTCGTGACCCGTCTGAGTGTCGCAGGGGGCACTGCTGCGGTGCACGCGGCTTTTGGGGCAAAAACCGTTTGCCTCGAAGCGCGCCAGATCATCTGGGCGGCGCCGGCTTTCATGCTGCCGCACGTTTGGCCGGAGATGCCCAAGGTGTTGAGGGAGGCGGCGCAGGCCGGCGAATACGCGCCCTGGCTGACGGCCAACCTGCATCTGTCCGCTTTTCCGCAGGAAAGACATGGCGCGCCGCCGAGTTGGGACAACGTGCTCTACGACAGCAAGGGGCTCGGTTATATCAGTGCCACGCACCAGTTGTTGCGGCGGCATGTCGAGGGCACGATATTGACGTATTACCGGGCGCTCGACGACGTCGCGCCGGCCGAGGGGCGTCGGCTGCTGCTGGAGACACCACAGCATGCCTGGGCCGAGGCGATCCTGTCGGAAATGGAGATCGTGCATCCGGATATCCGCCGGCTATGCACGCGCCTCGATGTCTGGCGCAACGGGCATGCCATGCGGCGGCCGACGGTAGGCAGCCTGTTCGGCGGTGCGCGCGAGCGGCTGGCCGATTTCAGTCATGCACGCCTGCAATTGGCCCACGCCGACCTATCCGGTTTTTCCTTGTTCGAGGAAGCGCAGTATCGCGGCGTCGTGGCGGCCGAGCGGGCCTTGGCCTTACTTGGCAAGAAGGCGTAATAGAGCCATCTTCAGGTCGTCCGGATCGACCGGTTTGGCGATGAAGTCGTTCATGCCGGCTGCCAGGCAGCGGGCGCGGTCTTCGGCGAAGGCGTTGGCGGTCATGGCGACGATGGGCGTGGCGGCGTAGCGCGGGTCGGCCCGCATGCGCCGGGTGGCTTCGAGGCCATCCATTTCCGGCATCTGCATGTCCATCAGCACCAGGTCGTAGGGACGCTGCTCGATCATCTCCAGCGCTTCGATACCGTTTTCGGCACAATCGGAGGTCACGCCGAAGTCGGCGAGCAATTCGCGGGTGATTTCGCAGTTGATCGGTTCATCCTCGACGATCAGAACGAGATGGCCTGACAACGCTTGTTGAATGCTGTTGGCCGGCAGGCCGACCAGGCTGTTGCGCAAGGCTTCGCCTGCCGAATCGCCATAGCGCAACGGCAAGGTGAACCAGAAGCGGCTGCCTTCGCCCAGGCAGCTCTGGACGCCGACCGAGCCGCCCATCAGTTCGACCAGGCGGCGGGTGATGGCGAGGCCGAGTCCGGTGCCGCCGAAGCGCCGGGTCGTCGAATTGTCGGCCTGTTCGAACAGGCCGAACAGCTTGTCGAGCGCATGGTCGGAGATGCCGATGCCGGTATCCTCGACCTCGAAGCGCAGACGCAGCCCTTCAGGCTCGGCGGCCAGGCTGCGCATGCGCAGGGTGACGCTGCCGCTTTCGGTGAATTTGATGGCATTGCCGGCGTAGTTGATCAGGCACTGGGTGATCCGCATCGGGTCGCCGACCAAGGGCACTTCGATCGGATCGGCCTCGATCCGAAGTTCAAGACCTTTCTCCTTGGCGCGCTCGCCCAGAACAACGGAAACGCGGTCGAGCAATTCGTCGACCTTGACCGGTGCCTCGTCGAGGACCAGCTTGCCCGCCTCGATCTTCGAAATGTCGAGCACGTCGTTGATGACGCTGAGCAGGTGTTGTGTCGCGTGGTCGATCTTGTCGAGGCGTTCGAGTTGTTCGGCTGTCGGTTTGTCGCGGCGTAGCAGGTGCACCATGCCGAGCACGGCGTTCATCGGCGTACGAATCTCGTGGCTCATATTGGCCAGGAAAGCGCTCTTCGCCTGGTTGGCCGATTCAGCGGCCAGGCGGGCCTGTTCGAGCTGATGGGTGCGCAGGCGGACCTGCTCTTCCAGATGATCGCGGTACTCGGTCAGTTCGAGTGCAACGCGCCGGTTCTCACTGATGTCCGAGAAGGCGATAACGGTGCCGCTGAGTATCCCATCATGCCAATAAGGCGACACCGTCAAGCGGACCGGGAAGCCCTCGCCGTTCTTACGCCAGAACCATTCCTCAAGGCGGCGAGTCTGGCCGTCCCGTGCGGTTTTACGAATCGGACAATCGTCGGCCGGATAAGGACTGCCATCCGGCTTGCGGCTGTGGAAGAGGAAATGTTCGTCCTGGCCCAGCACTTCGGCTTCAGAAAAGCCCAACATCGCCAGCGCGGAGGGGTTGATGAAGGTGCACACGCCTTCGCTGTTCGTCCCATAAACGCCTTCGCCCAAGGCCTGCAGGATCAGGTGCTGATAGGCGCGACTGGCATTCAGGGCCTGTTCGGCCTTGACCAGGTCGGTCAGGTCGATATCCAGGCAGAACATCATCGGGCCATGGTCGCTCGTCTCGATCACCGTATGACTGGAGTAAACGTCGACCACACTGCCATCCTTGCGCTTCAGGGGCAGGCGTCCGGCGGGAACACCGCAGCGGTTGTCGAACATCCAGGCGACTGCCCGTTTGACCTCGTCCAGCATCTCGGAAGGAATGATCAGGTCGTACAGCGAGGCACCGATCGCTTCGTTGGCGCTATAGCCGTAGATGCGGGCCGATGCGCTGTTCCAGTAGCGCACCGTGCCATCTGCGCTATAGCCCTGAATGGCCAGGGCATCGACGTTTTCAAAAATAGCCCGGAAGCGGGCTTCGGCGGCGGACAGCTGTTGCATGGCCCGGTCGTTGCGGACGCGTTCCTCGCGCAGGCGCCGGTTGGTGGTAAGCAAGGCGCCGGTGAATACGCTCAGGGCCGTCAAACCCAATAAGAGCAAGAGGACGGCGACTGTTGAGTAGCGTTCCCAGATGTCGCGGGCGGTGACTTCCGGCGCGCGGTCGAAGGGGGGCAGGCGCAGTTCGCGCATCAGTTCGTCCACAGGGCGGTAGTCGCCCGGGATGTTGAAGCCGTGGACTTTCGACGCCTTGAGCAGCGGACTGCCGTGCGGGATGGCGAGTATGGCCGAGGCAACGCGGCGCGACAGGGCCGGGTCGGCCCAGGGCATGGCCGACAGGGGCCATTCCGGGTAAAGCGGGGTCGATGTCTGCAACGGAAAGCCGGCGATGGTTCGCGCATTGAGCACGCGCAGGCGCGAGGCTTCCAGCTTGCCCTCGCGTTGCATGGCCTCGAGGATGCCGCTGCGGACGAAGGCGGCATCTGCTTCGCCATTGAGTACCGCATAAATCGCCTTGTCCTGGGGTTGCCCGGTTTCGAGCAGGCGTGCATCGGCCGGCAGGTGGATGCCGCGTTTCTTCAGCTCGTAAGCCTGCATCTGGTAACTGCCGAGCGAACTGGTCGAACTGCTGGCGATACGTTTGCCGCGCAGGTCGTCGATGTTGCGCAGGTCGTGGCGATCATTCAGCACAGCGATGACCCCGCCGAAGGTGGCGAGTGCTTGGTCGCCGTCGATCTCGACCAGGGTGGCGAGCGGCGAGTACAGGCCTTCGCGATAGGTGAGCTGGATGTAGTGGGCCGGCTGGGTGAGAACGATGTCGACCTGCTTGTTGCGGACGGCTTCGTCGAGTTCCGGGTAGGTCAGGGCTTGCAGTTCGAAGCGTCGCCCCAGCTTGGCTGCGTTCAGGTAGTCGACCAGCGGTTGCCATCGGGCCAGGGTCTCCGGCTTCGGGCGAAAGGCGAGAACGCCGAAACGGACGGCCTTGCTGTCATCGCTCGGGGATGGCGTAGCCGCCAGCGCGACCTGCGCCCAGATCAGCCAGCAGGCGACGAGGCATTGCAGCGCACGGACGTAGGCATTCCTGGAGAGGGCGGCCACGATGATCCCTGAGTCGGAAAGGGGTTATTAGTTTTGCCATATTAGCAATCCCCCAAGGCGATGCACAGCGAATTTTTGGCGTTAGCCGGATTTGTCTAATTTTCCGTACAGCTGAGGCTTGAAATGCCCTAATCGCGATAACGCAAATAGGCCTGGCGAGCGGCCTGCCAGGCCGCTTCGTCGGCTTTCGTCAGGTGCTCAAGGTCGTCGGGTGTTGCGCCGGCGTCATCCACCCATTCGCGCAACTGCGGCGAGCCGTTGATCAAGTCGATGGCTAGGCGGTCGAATTCGTATTCGTAGCCGAAGTCGCGCCACAGCGGGTAATCGGGATAAAGCCGGCGGATTGCCTTGAAGGCGAGCGCCTGGATGCGCCAGGGCTGGAAGGCGGCATGGTCGTAGTAAGGGCCTTCGCAGTGGATCTGCACGCCGTGGTTGAGCTTGCCCGAGTGCTTGTGGAAGGTCGGCTCGAACCAGATTTCGCGCAGCTTGCAGCCCTTGAGCCAGTGCGGGGCGAGCGCCTGCATGTCGGCGATGATGGCCTTGGCGTCGATGTCCGGCGCGCCGAAAATTTCCAGCGGTCGCGTCGTGCCGCGTCCTTCGGAGAGTGTCGTGCCTTCGAGCATGACGGTGCCGGCGTAGGCGCGGGCCATCCACAGGTTGGGGGCGTTCGGACTGGGGTTGATCCAGGTGCGCTCACCCAGCGGCCAGCCGTGGCCGGGGGCGGCGTCGGGCTGCCAGCCTTGCATTTCGATCACGCGGTAATCGACGTCGAGCTTGAGTTGGTCGATGAACCACTGGCCGAGCTCGCCCATGGTCAGGCCGTGGCGCATCGGCATCGGCCCGGCGCCGACGAAACTCTCCCAGCCTGCGCGCAGGATCAGCCCTTCGACCGGCCGGCCGGCGGGGTTGGGGCGGTCGAGTACCCAGACGGCCTTGTCATGCTTGGCGGCCGCTTCGAGCACGTAGCGCAGCGTGGTGATGAAGGTGTAGATGCGGCAGCCGAGGTCCTGCAGGTCGACGAGCAATACGTCGAAGCTGTCCATCATCGCGTCGGTCGGTCGGCGCACTTCGCCATACAGGCTGAAGATGGGTATGCCGTGCTGCGGATCGATGAAATCGGCCGATTCGACCATGTTGTCCTGCTTGTCGCCCTTGATGCCGTGCTGTGGGCCGAAGGCGGCGGCGAGCTTGAGGTCCGGGCAGGCGGCCAGGGCGTCGAGGCTGTGCGTCAGGTCGGCGGTGACCGAGGCCGGATGGGCGAGCAGGGCGAGGCGGCGGCCGGCCAGCGGGCGGCGCAGTTCGGGCTCGGCGAGCAGGCGGTCGATGCCGAATTGAATGGTCTGGGTCATGGCGTGTCGGGACAAATGCGCAGCGTGAAACTTTGCGCCAGGTGGAAGTCGGGTTGTTCGCCGGCATGGGCCAGCGCCCAGTAGCTTTTTTCGCCGTTGGCGGCTTCGATGACGGCGGTCAGGCTGGCGAGGAGTTTGCCGGTGGGCAGCAAGGTGGCGGGCAAGCGGGCGAGCAGCGTGAAGCCGTCGGCATTTTGGTTGAACTCGATGATCGGTACGGCCGCTGGCGCATAGGCCATGTCGCGCTGGCGATAGCGCTCGAAGCGATAGATCGCCCACTGCCCGGAGGGTGACAGGTTGAATTCGAGGTAGTCATCCGCACCGGGAAGGGCGATGAAAGCCTCCCAGCAGGTCGTTTGCCACAGGTTGTCGGCCGGGCCGGCGGGTTGGGGTGCAGGGATGTTCAGGAGGCCGCTCGGAGCGACGACGCGGAATTGCAGCATGATGTCGCCCGCATCGTCACGAAAGGCCTCGGCGCTGACCTCCAGCGCATGGGCGCAAGGGCGGGCCGGGTGGCAAACGAGCGGCAGGGACAGGCGGTCAGGCACGATAAAATGGTCGTTGAATCTCGGGCAGCGCGTACTTTACCTGCTTGTCGCCGCGACTGCTGCGGTGCACTGGCCAAAAAGGGCAAAAACCGAATCCAGCGACGGCGCAGACCCTTGGTGAGGGGCGGCTTTTGGAGTAATTTACCGGCTTCGCGGGCACCGCCCCGAAGGGAGAGAGAACAGAAATGACACCGCTACGCATCAACCTCGAACAAGAAGAAATCCCCACCCATTGGTATAACGTCGTTGCCGACATGATCAACCCACCGGCCCCGCCGCTCGGGCCGGATGGCAACCCGGTGCCGCCGGAGGCGATGGGCGCGATTTTTCCCGGGCCGATCCTGGAGCAGGAAATGTCGGCCGAGCGCTGGATTCCGATTCCCGAGGAGGTGCGCCAGATCTATGCCCAATGGCGTCCCGCCCCGCTCTGCCGCGCCCTGCGCCTGGAGCAGGCGCTCGGCACGCCGGCCAAGATTTTCTTCAAGTACGAAGGCGTGTCGCCGGCCGGTTCGCACAAGCCGAACTCCGCTGTGCCGCAGGCCTATTACAACAAGCTGGCCGGCACCAAGAAGCTGACGACCGAAACCGGCGCTGGCCAGTGGGGTTCGTCGATTGCCTATGCCGGCCAGATGTTCGGCCTGCCGGTCCGTGTTTACATGGTCAAGGTCAGCTACGAGCAGAAGCCTTTTCGCCGCTCGATGATGCAGACCTGGGGTGCCGAAGTCTTTGCCAGCCCGACCAACCTGACCAACGCCGGCCGCGCTGCCTTGGCCGCTGATCCGAACTGCGAAGGTTCGCTCGGCTTGGCCATCTCGGAAGCCGTCGAGGAGGCCGCGGCCGATCCGAATACCTGCTACACCCTCGGCTCCGTGCTCAACCACGTGCTGCTGCACCAGACCGTGATCGGCCTGGAAGCCAAGAAGCAGTTCGACAAGATCGGCCTCTATCCGGACGTGATCTTCGGGCCTTGCGGCGGCGGTTCCAGCTTCGGTGGCATCGCCTTCCCCTTCCTGGCCGACAAGGCGGCCGGCGACAAGCGCGCGACAAACCTGCGCTGCGTCGCCGTCGAGCCGACCTCCTGCCCGACCCTGACCAAGGGCGCCTACACCTACGATTACGGTGATGCCTCCGGCTATACGCCGATCATGAAGATGTACACGCTGGGCCACGACTTCATGCCACCGGGGATCCACGCCGGCGGCCTGCGCTACCACGGCGATTCGCCGCTGGTCTCGCAGCTCTTCCACGAAAAGCTGCTGGAAGCGGTGGCCGTGCCGCAGGTGGCGACTTTCGAAGCCGGCGTGCAGTTCGCCCGCGCCGAAGGCATCATCCCCGCGCCGGAATCCTGCCATGCCATTCGCGCCGCCATCGACGAGGCGCTGCGTTGCAAGGCGACCGGCGAAGCCAAGACCATCCTGTTCTGCCTGACTGGCCACGGTCACTTCGACATGGCGTCCTACGACAAGTATTTCTCCGGCAAGCTGGAAGACTACGAGTACCCGTCGGAGGCTATCGCCGAGTCGCTGAAACATCTGCCGAAGGTGGGCTGATCCGGTGAAAGCGCTGATCTTCCTCCTCGTCGTCGCCAATCTGCTGTTCTACGCCTTCAGCCAGGGCTATTTCGGTCATGCCGACAATCCCGATGCCGGGCGTGTTGAACAGCAGGTGAAGCCGGACAGCATCCATATCGTTGCCCGCGGCGAGCCGGCGGCGGTGACGACCAAGGAAAGCGAAGTGGCGACGCCGGTGCCAGCCACGCCGGCTGGTGAGGCAGCGCCTGCACCCGAAATTGCACCAAAGCTGGATGCTAAGAGTGATGCCAAGCCGGAAACGAAGGAGGCAGCGCCCAAGGAGGTGAAGGAAAGCAAGGAGGAGCCGGCGGCAAATCTCTGCCTGGCCTGGGAGCACCTCAGCGTCGCCGAGGCCGACCGTCTGACCGCTCTGTTCGGCGAGCGCTTCGCCAAGCTGAAGCTGAGTCGTAAGGCGGTGGATGCCGAGGTCAGCGGCTGGTGGGTGTACATCCCGCCCCAGGCCAACAAATCCGATGCCGACAAGAAGGCCAGCGAGTTGCGCAATCTGGGCGTGACCGATTACTTCACGGTGCAGGAAGGGCCGAACCGTTTTGCCATCTCGCTTGGCGTCTTCTCCAGCGAAAAGGGGGCGCAGGAGCGTCTGGCCGAACTGAAGGGCAAGGGGGTGCGTTCGGCCAAACTGACACCGCGTCCGGGCAAGGACGGTTCGATTACGCTGGAAGCACGGGGCAGCGCCGTGCGCCAGACCGTCGTCGCGGCGGCAAACGGCGCCTTGCCCAAGGTGTCGGCCGCGGACTGCCAGTGAACGCATTCGTCGTCGGCCTGACCGGTGGAATCGGCAGCGGTAAATCGACAGTAGCCGATTTGTTCGTCGCCGAAGGTGCCGGTCTGGTCGATACCGACGCTATCGCCCACGAGTTGACCGGCCCGGGTGGGGCAGCCATGCCGGCAATAACAGAGGCTTTCGGGAGCGAGGTCGTGACCCAGGCGGGGGCGCTCGACCGCGCGTTCATGCGTCGCCTCGTCTTCGCGCAGCCCGATGCAAAGACTCGCCTGGAAGCCATCCTGCATCCGCTGATCCGCCAACTGGCGATACGGCGCTGTCGGGATAGCGCTGCGCCCTATGTCATGCTGGCTGTGCCGCTCCTGGCCGAAACGGGCGCCTATCGCGATTTCTACGACCGGGTTGCCGTGGTCGATTGCCCGGAAACGCTGCAAATCGAACGGGTGATGACCCGCAGCGGCTTGAGCGAACAGGAGGTTAAGGCCATCATGGCCAACCAGGCCAGCAGGGCGCAACGCCTGGCGCTGGCGGACGATGTCATCGTCAATTCGGCGGGGCTGGGCGAACTTTTGGTGCAGATCAAGGCACTGAATGTGAAATATATGCAACTTTCGGCCGAAAAAGTTAAAGCCACCTGTTGAGATTTACTTGCAAATAGCTCAGAATTAAAGAAATTTTCGCTACTCTGGGCGCGGTCGAGTGATCACTTACGAATATCCTTTTAACGAGCGCATACGCACATTGCTGCGGCTCGAGGATTTGTTCGAGAAAACAGCTTATTTCTCCCAGCTCGATGGCGCGCTCGAACACCACACCGCCTTGCTGGCTTTGTTCGAGATTCTTGAGGTGGCCAGCCGCGCCGACCTCAAGATGGACCTGATTCAGGAACTCGAACGCCAGCGCCAGACCCTGCTCGCCTTCCGCAATAACCCGGATATTTCCGAAGAGGCGCTGTCCGGTGCGCTTTACGAAATCGAACAGTCGTCGGCCGCCCTGCTCGCCATGCATGGCAAGATCGGCCAGTACCTGCGCGATAACGATTGGCTGATGAGCATCAAGAGCCGGGCGGCGATTCCCGGTGGCGTCTGCGAATTCGACCTGCCGTCCTACCACTGGTGGTTGCACCGCCCGGTGGAAATGCGGCGTGAGGTGCTGTCCGGCTGGACGGCGCCGATGCTGCCGCTGATCGACGCCGCCGCCATCGTGCTGCGCCTGTTACGCTCCAGCGGCCGGCCGAAGGCGCATACCGCGGTCAATGGTCAGTTCCAACTCAACCTGAGCGGCAGTTCCGCCCAGATGGTGCGCGTGACGGTCGATACCGAAGAGCAGGCCATCCCGGAAGTCAGCGCCAACAAGTATTTCCTGAACATCCGCTTCACCAAGCCGCCGGCCGGCGAAATCAAGGCCCGTGGTTGTGAGCGCGATGTCGATTTCGAACTGACCTTCTGTAATCTGTAATGGCTACCGTGCGCAAGGTCCGCTGCCCGCAGTGCGGCGGAGAATCCCTCTGGTCGCCGGAAAATTCCTGGCGCCCCTTCTGTTCCGAACGTTGTAAACAGATAGACCTCGGTTGCTGGGCCAACGAAAGCTATCGCATCGCCGGCCAGGTCAGCGACGACGAGGCCGGTGCGCCCGGCCTCGACTTTCCCGATACGCCCAAGGGCTAAGGCTTTACCAGCCGCGCATCAGTGCGATGCCGTGGGCGCCTTGCTGTTGCGCTTCGCCCAGCATGTCCGGGCGCATGCCGCCGAGCGCGAACACCGGCAGGGTGTTGCCGGCGGTCAGCCGGGCAAACTCCGCCCAGCCGAGGCCCGGGTTTTCCGGATGCGTTGGCGTCGCCAGTACGGGGCCAAGCAGGGCGTAATCCAGGCCGAGTTCGCCGGCGTGGGCGATTTCCTCCGTACTGTGGCAGGAGGCGCCGACCCAGGCGAAGTCCGGGCGCTCTTTGCAGGTGCTCAGCGCTGTCGCCGATAGATGCAGGCCGGCGGCACCGATGCGTTGGGCCAATTCGGCATCGTCATTGACCACGACGAGGGCGTCGTGACTGCGCGCCAGTTGCATCACGGCTTCGGCGAACCACAGACGATGGGCCGGGCTCAGTGTCTTGTCGCGTAACTGGATCAGGCGCAGTCCGGCGTGCAGGGCTTCTTCCAGACGTTCGAGTTGGCGTTCGACACCCTCCTGTTCGGCATTGGTGATGGCCATCTGCGTCGGTAGCGCCAGCGCTTTCAGGATGGGATCGTTGGCCGGCAGGATGGGGGCGACATCGGCGGTTTTTCCGGTTTTTAGCCAGTGCACCGCAGCATGCTCGAGCGGCGCGGTAATGCCGATTTCCCCGGTCCATGCCGTGACGCGCCAGAAGTTCAAACGGACGGTCGCGTGCGGGTAGGTGAATTGGCGGGTCAGCCAGGGCGAGCAGGCGGTGACGGTGATGCCCAGCTCTTCGTTCAACTCGCGGATCAGGGCGTCGCGTACGCTTTCGCCGGGCTCGACCTTGCCGCCCGGGAATTCCCAATAGCCGGCGTAGACCTTGCCCTCCGGGCGCTGGGCGAGCAGGAATTCGTTGCCGTCGGCCCGCAGCATGACGGCAGCGGCTACTTCAACGATCTTATTCATTGCTTCTTTTTCGCCTTGACGTGACGGCCGGCGAAATCGCGGGCGAATTGCCAGGCGACGCGGCCAGAGCGTGAGCCGCGGCTCAAGGCCCAGTTCAGGGCCTCGCGTTCGCAGGCTTCAATCTTGTCGGCGGCGACGCCGAGTTCGGCCAGCCAGTAGCGGGTAATGGCCAGGTAGTCGTCCTGGCTGAACGGGTAGAAGGAAATCCACAGGCCGAAACGTTCCGACAGCGAAATCTTCTCCTCGGTCGTTTCGCCGGGGTGGATTTCATCGTCCACACGGTGCGTCTCAAGATTTTCCGAGAAATACTCGGGCATCAGGTGGCGTCGGTTGGAGGTCGCGTAGATCAGCACGTTGTCCGGCGGTGCAGCGACCGACCCGTCAAGCACGGATTTCAGGGCCTTGTAGGCCGTCTCTCCGGCCTCGAACGAGAGATCGTCGCAGAAGATGATGAAGCGCTCGGGGCGGCCTTCAAGCAAATCGACAATGTCGGCCAGGTCGGTCAGGTCGTCCTTGTCTACTTCGATCAGGCGCAGTCCCTTGGCGGAGTATTCGTTGAGCACCGCCTTGACCAGCGAGGACTTGCCCGAGCCGCGCGCGCCGGTCAGCAGCACGTTGTTGGCCCCCTTGCCGGCAACGAACTGGCGAGTGTTGGCGACGATGCGTTCCTTCTGGTCGTCGATGTTGGTCAGGTCGGACAGGCGGATGGGGTGCGGATGGCGTACCGCCTGCAGCCAGCCACGCCCGTCGCGCTTGCGCCAGCGGAATGCAACGGCGGATTCCCAGGCGGGAGCGAGCGGTGGCGTCGGCAGGATGGCTTCGAGGCGGCCGAGCACGGTTTCGGCACGGGCGAGCAGACGCTCCAGTTGGGTGGGTTCGAGCATGGCGGCAGGTATACTTTGCGGCAAAGTGCGAACTCTAGCGAAAGCCATGCGAAAAATCCAAGCTGCCCTCCGTCTGTCCCTCGTCCTGCTGGCCGGTTGTTCGACCGTGCCGCCTACGCCGCCCGTCGTCTCCTGCCCGCCCTGCGCTGCCTGTCCGACCTGTCCGGCGCCGACACCGCCGGTTACGCCCGCATTCTCGCGCACGCTGACGCTGGTCAATTGGAGCGACTTGCCGGGTTGGAGCGACGATGACGTCAATGCGGCCTGGCCGGTCTTTCTGCAGTCCTGTCGCGGCATGGTCAGCAAGGCGCATGGTCCGGCCTGGAAGCGCGTCTGCGAATTGGCGCGGGCGGTCGACAAGCCGGGCGTCGATGCTCGTCGCTTCTTCGAGCAGCATCTGCGACCCTATGCCATCTCCAATGGCGAGGGGGTGAGCGGCATGATCACCGGCTACTACGAGCCGCTGCTGCGCGGCAGCCGGGTTCGCACCAAGGGCTTTGAGCAGCCGGTGCGCGGTGTGCCGGACGATCTGCTGACCATCGATCTGTCGGCGGTGTTTCCCGAGTTGAAGGACAAGCGTGTGCGCGGCCGCCTGGAGGGCAATAAGGTCCTGCCGTATTGGTCGCGTGCCGAAATCTTGGCCAAGGGCGAGCAGTTGCCGGCCAAGACGCTGCTCTATGTAGACGATGCCGTCGAACTCTTCTTCCTGCAGGTGCAGGGTTCCGGTCGCGTTCGTCTGCCCGACGGCAGCATGGTCCGCCTCAACTACGCCGATCAGAACGGTCATCCTTATCAGTCGATCGGGCGCGTTCTGGTCGAGCGTGGCGAACTGAAGCTGGAAGAGGCATCGATGCAGGGCATCCAGGCCTGGGCGCGGGCCAACCCGGCGCGTCTCGATGACTTGCTGAACGCCAATCCGAGCTATGTCTTCTTCCGCGAGCAGCCCAATAGCAAGGAAGGGCCGGTCGGTGCGCTCGGTGTGCCGCTGACGGCCGAGCGCAGTATTGCCATCGATCCGCGTTCGCTACCCTTGGGGGCGCCGGTTTTCCTGGCAACGACGCGGCCGAATTCGACGACACCGCTGAACCGCCTGGTCATGGCGCAGGATACGGGCGGGGCCATCAAGGGAGCGGTGCGCGCAGACTTTTTCTGGGGCTTCGGCAAGGAAGCCGGCGAGCAGGCCGGGCGCATGAAGCAGAGCGGGCGCATGTGGGTGCTGTTGCCACCGGAGGCTGCTCCGAAGTGATGCATTAACGCACCGTAACGATGCGACAGGTTTTATTGTTGCACGATAACGGTGCGTATTGCGCTAATATGTAATTTGCAACGCACTGATTTGAAACAGATGTTGCGCACTGGAATGGTGCTTGCTTTCGTCGCGGGGTCCTTTGTTTGGGGGTCCCATGGAAACTTTCCAATCCAGTAGCAACGTATTGTTCATTCTGCTCGGCGCCATCATGGTGCTGGCCATGCATGCCGGCTTCGCTTTCCTCGAAGTCGGGACTGTCCGCAAGAAAAATCAGGTCAATGCCCTGGTCAAGATCCTGACCGATTTCGGTGTGTCCACCGTGGCTTATTTCTTCATTGGCTACGGCATCGCCTACGGAGTGAATTTCTTCTCCGGCGTCGATACGCTGATGGCGCAGAACGGGTTCGAACTGACCAAGTTCTTCTTTCTGCTGACCTTTGCCGCAGCGATCCCGGCCATCATCTCCGGTGGCATCGCCGAGCGTGCCAAATTTCATCCGCAATTGATGGCGACATTCCTGCTGGTCGGCTTCGTCTACCCCTTCTTCGAGGGGATTGCCTGGAACCAGCATTTTGGTATCCAGGCGTGGTTGAAGGCCACCTTCGGAGAGGAATTCCACGATTTCGCCGGGTCCGTCGTCGTCCATGCCATGGGTGGCTGGATCGCCCTGCCTGCCGTGCTGCTGCTCGGTGCCCGCTACGGTCGTTACACCAAGGATGGTCGTTTGTCCGCCCATCCGCCCTCATCGATTCCTTTCCTGGCGCTCGGTGCCTGGATACTGACAGTCGGCTGGTTCGGCTTCAATGTGATGAGCGCCCAGACCTTGGACAAGATTTCCGGCCTCGTTGCGCTGAATTCGCTGATGGCGATGGTCGGCGGAACCCTGGTCGCATTGGTGTTGGGCAAGAACGACCCGGGCTTCGTACATAACGGTCCGTTGGCGGGCTTGGTGGCCGTGTGTGCCGGCTCCGATTTGATGCACCCGATTGGTGCTCTTGTCGTTGGCGGTGTCGCCGGCGCCCTGTTCGTGTTCATGTTCACGCTGACCCAGAATCGCTGGAAGATCGATGACGTGCTCGGTGTCTGGCCGTTGCACGGCCTATGCGGTGCCTGGGGCGGGATCGCGGCAGGTATCTTCGGCAGCAAGGCCTTGGGTGGCGCTGGAGGGATCGCCTTCATGCCGCAGTTGATCATGACTGCGATGGCGATTGTTGTCGCACTGGCCGGTGGTGCGATCGTTTACGGTGGGCTGAAGGCCGTCCTCGGCTTGCGCCTCGACCAGGAGGAGGAATACGAAGGCGCCGACCTCAGCATCCACAAGATCACGGCGACGCCAGAGCGGGAACCGAACTGGTAATTTCCCGCTTGGCGCATTGAGCTGCCCGAGCGTCCGGTCCTTGCTGTTCCGATGCTTAAAGCCCAGCTGGTGCAGGGCTTTTTATTTGCTGATCGCTGGCGAAGTCTGGGCCGATGGGTCCTCGCCATCCTCAATCCCCCAATCTCCCCATTGGTACCAGTCATCGCCCAACATCTCGGCTGGGTGTTGGGTGCGACCAGAGCCATTGCCGCACTGCAGGGAACTGGCGGGGCAGTATTTGTCGCAACCCCAGCAGATTCGCTCTGGGTGTTTGGGGTGAAGTGGGAATTTTTTGGCCATGGCGAGCTTATTTTAGGGTGTTCGCAAGCCAAGGGGTTTGATGTGCCGCATAGGCGGCGGTGCATCTGAAAAGACCTTCGGTAAGGTATGCCGAAAGTTGTGATTTATTTCACTGCCACGCCTCAGGGGATGCCCTAAACTATGACCAAAGGAGTGTGTTTTCACTCCGGTTCAAAAGATGTCTGGAGACTGAGCAATGAGTAGGGGCAAGGAAAAGCGCTCCGGCGATGATCGCCGTCTCTCGGAAGAGGGGCCGCCGAGTGGATGGCGGGAACGGCGCAAGACAGTAGAACGGAGATTGCCACGGGTCGTGGAAATTTCGTTGACCGAATGGGCGCGCGAAGTCGTCAGCGTTCGGACGATCAAGGAAGGTCAGGAAACCTGACCGCGGCGAGCGATCAATGAAAAGGCCACCGAGCGGTGGCCTTTTGTTTTTTTCGGTACAGCGCTTAATAAACGATATCGGCGCGGCGGTTCTCAGCCCACGACTCCTCGTCATGGCCAGAGGCCTTGGGTTTGGCTTCGCCGTTGGATTTCACGCCAATTTGTTTTTCGCTGGCGCCGGCAGCAACCAGTGCGGCGCGGACATTCTCTGCGCGTTGCGCACCGAGTTGCTTGTTGCGCTCAGCCGTGCCGCGTTCGTCGGCATTGCCTTCGATTCGGACGCGGGCTTGCGGGTTGGCCGCCAGGTAGCGGGCGTGGGCCTTGAGGACAGGTTCGGCATCGGCCTTGATATCGGCGCTACGGTAATCGAAATAAATACTGCGTTGATCCGGCTGGCTTGCTGAATCCTTGGCAATGGTCGCCTTTTCTTCAGCGGGTGCTTCCTTCGCAACGGGCTTGGCATCGCCAGCCGGGTCCTGCAATTCGGCCGGAACGGCTTCGCCGAGCAGGCCAGGGTGCACCTTGAGCGGGCCGCTCTGCGAAATATGCTTGCTCGGCGGGATGGTGCCCTTGGTCGAGCAGGCGGCAAGAATGACGGAACAGAGCAGGGTGGCGATCAGCTTGAAGCGCATCGTGGAATATCGGCGGCTAAAGGAATGTCGAATGATAGCCGCTCGCCGCGCCGAGGAATAGCTTCGTATGGCAGCTTGCAGATTGGTTATAAACAAATTCGGTTTTTGTCTTTGTGGTTATAAAAGAGGCGGCTAGATTAGCGGCTACTGTATTAGGAGGCTTCCAGTCATGTTCCTGCGCCGTACTCTTTCTGTCTTTGCGCTCACTTTGCTCGCCGGTACTGCGTTCGCCGATGCAACCCTGCTCAATGTCTCATACGACGTGGCGCGCGACGTCTACAAGGACTACAACCCGATGTTCCAGAAATACTGGAAGGCCAAGACCGGCGAAAGCCTCGAGTTGAAGCAATCGCACGGCGGTTCGTCGAAGCAGGTGCGTGCCGTGGCCGATGGCCTGGAAGGCGATGTGGTGACGATGAACCAGGCCAACGATATCGAGTTTCTGGCCGAGAAAGGCCTGGTCGCCAAGGATTGGGCCAAGAAATTCCCGAACAATGCCTCACCTTATACCTCGGCCATGGTCTTCATCGTGCGCAAGGGCAACCCCAAGGGCTTGAAGGATTGGGCCGACCTGGTCGCGTCGGGGGTGCAGATCATCGTGCCGCACCCGAAGAACACCGGCAACGGCCGTAATACCTATCTGTCGGCCTGGGCCTGGGCGCTCAAGCAGCCGGGTGGCAGCGACAAGACGGCGCAGGAGTTCCTCGGCAAGTTGCTGAAGAATGCTCCCCTGTTCGCCGCTGGTGGCCGCGACGCCACCACCACCTTCATGCAGCGCGGCCTGGGCGATGTACTGATCACCTTCGAATCCGAGGCCGAGATGATCGCCAAGGAATTCGGCAAGGGGAACTTTGAAGTCGTCTATCCCAGCCTGACCATGCAGACCGAATTCCCGGTCGCCATCGTCGACAAGGTGGTGGATAAGAAGGGTACGCGTACGCAAGCCAAGGCCTACCTCGACTACCTGTGGTCGAAGGAAGGGCAGGAGAATGCTGCGCAGAACTACCTGCGGCCGCGCGATTCCGAGTTGCTGAAGAAGTACGCCAGCTTCTTCCCGCCGGTGAAGACCTTCACCGTGGATGAGGTGTTTGGCGGTGCCAACAAGGCTTTCGTCGCCCACTTCAAGGATGGCGGCAGCTTCGATCAGATTTACGTCGCCAAGTAACCGGACGAGTTGCATGCCGCAACGGCCGGAACGGAAAACTGCCGTTCCGGCTTCACTGCTGCGGTGCACTGCCAATTTTTGCCAAAAACCATGACCGTCAAAACACAACGCGTATTGCCCGGCTTCGGCCTGGCGCTGGGCTATACGCTGGTCTACCTGTCGCTGCTGATCCTGCTGCCGCTCGGTGGGCTGATCCTCAAGTCGTCCCAGCTCGGTTTTGCGCAGATCATCGATATCGCGCTGGGCGAACGTTCGCTCGCCGCCTTCCGCGTGACCTTCGTCTCGTCCTTGCTGGCGGCGGGCATAAACGCCTTCTTCGGTCTGATCGTTGCCTGGATCCTGGTGCGCTACTCCTTCCCCGGCAAGCGTTTCGTCGATGCCCTGGTTGATCTGCCCTTCGCGCTGCCGACGGCGGTGGCCGGTATTACGTTGGCCACGCTATACGCCGGCAACGGCTGGCTGGGCAAGCATCTCGAGCCGCTCGGGGTCAAGGTTGCCTATACGCCGCTGGGTATCGTCGTGGCGCTGACTTTCATCACCTTGCCTTTCGTCGTGCGCACGCTGCAGCCGGTGATCGAGGATATCGAAACCGAAGTCGAAGAAGCCGCCGCTTCGCTCGGCGCCTCGCGCTGGCAAACCTTCGCCAAGGTGATCTTCCCGGCCATCGGCCCGGCGCTGCTGACCGGCTTTGCACTGGCCTTCGCCCGCGCGCTCGGTGAATTCGGCTCGGTCATCTTCATCGCCGGCAACCTGCCGCTGGTGTCGGAAATCGTCCCGCTGCTGATCATCTCCAAGCTGGAGCAATACGACGTCCTCGGTGCCACCGCCTTGGCGGTGGTCATGCTGGCCATTTCCTTCGTGCTGTTGCTGGTCATCAACGTGCTGCAATGGTGGGCCGCCAACCGGCACAAGAACAGCGAGCCGCTGGAAGTCGCTGCCGGCAAGGCGGGAGGTGCGCAATGAAATCGACCCGCGCTACGCAGGAGCCGACCTGGGTTCGTTACACCCTGCTCATGGTTGGTCTCGGCTTCCTCTTCTTCTTCCTGGGCTTGCCCTTGATCGCCGTGTTTGCCGAGGCCCTGGCCCAAGGCCTGCCGCTCTACCTGGAGGCATTGCAGGAGCCGGAAACCCGTTCGGCCATCTGGCTGACCATCCTGATTGCGCTAGCCGTGTTGCCCTTCAACATCCTGTTCGGCGTTGCTGCCGCATGGGCTATCGCCAAATTCGACTTCAAGGGCAAGAGTCTGCTGATCACGCTGATCGACCTGCCGTTTGCTGTCTCGCCGGTGGTTGCCGGCCTGATTTTCATCCTGCTCTTCGGCTCGCAAGGCTATTTCGGCGAGTGGCTGAGCGCTCACGAGATCAAGATTGTCTTCGCCGTGCCGGGGATGATCATCGCCACGCTGTTCATCACCTTCCCCTTCATCGCTCGCGAATTGATCCCGTTGATGCAGTCGCAGGGCAAGGACGAGGAAGAGGCCGCCGTGTCGCTCGGGGCTTCGGGCTGGCAGATGTTCTGGCGCGTGACGCTGCCCAACATCAAATGGGGCCTGCTCTACGGCGTGATCCTGTCGAACGCCCGGGCCATGGGCGAGTTCGGCGCGGTGTCGGTGGTTTCCGGCCACATTCGCGGCGAGACCAACACGCTGCCCCTGCACGTCGAAATCCTCTACAACGAATACAACGCCATCGGCGCTTTTGCCGCCGCTTCCGTCCTCGCCTTGCTGGCACTCGTCACGCTGGTCGCCAAGACCGTCGTCGAATGGCGCATGCGCAAGGAAACCGAAATGCTGACTGCCGAACTGCCGGCCGAGAAGACGTCATGAGTATCGAAATCCGCAACATCGCCAAGCGCTTCGGCAACTTCGTCGCGCTCGACAACATCAACCTCGACATCCCGACCGGCGAGTTGGTCGCCCTGCTCGGCCCTTCCGGCTGCGGCAAGACCACGCTGCTGCGCATCATCGCCGGCATGGAAACGCCGGATCAGGGCGACATCCTGTTTTCCGGTGCCGAAGCAACGCACCTGCACGCCCGCGAGCGCAATGTCGGCTTCGTCTTCCAGCATTACGCCCTGTTCCGCCACATGACGGTCTTCGAGAACGTGGCTTTTGGCCTGCGTGTGAAGCCGCGCAAGGAGCGTCCGAGCGAAGCCGAAATCAAGCGCAAGGTCATGGAGCTGCTGGGTCTGGTCCAACTCGACTGGCTGGCCGACCGCTATCCGTCGCAACTCTCCGGCGGCCAGCGTCAGCGTATCGCCCTGGCCCGTGCGCTCGCCGTCGAGCCCAAGGTGCTACTGCTCGACGAACCTTTCGGTGCGCTCGATACCAAGGTGCGCAAGGAGCTGCGCCGCTGGTTGCGCCGCCTGCACGACGAGATGCACATCTCGTCCGTCTTCGTCACGCACGATCAGGAAGAGGCGCTGGAAGTGGCCGACCGTGTCGTCGTGATGAACCACGGCAAGATCGAGCAGATCGGCTCGCCGGACGAGGTTTATTCCAATCCGGCCTCGCCTTTCGTTTACCAGTTCCTCGGCAATGTGAATGTTTTCCATAGCCGGGTGCAGGATGGTTATGCCGAGGTCGAGCGTGGTGCTGGCAGTGGTAGCACCGCCTTCGTGCGTCCGCACGATATCGAGATCGCTCACCAGCCGTTGGAGGAGGCGCTCCAGGCGAGCGTGCAGCATGTGCACCCGATCGGTCCGGTCGTGCGCGTCGAGTTGCTGCATCAAAGCGAGATCGTCGAGGTCGAGCTGTCGCGCGAGCGGCACGAGGCGCTGCAATTGGCGGTCGGTCAAAGTGTCTGGTTCCGGCCGCGGCAGATGAAGGTTTTCGGGGCCGACCGGCAGCCCGTGGCGTCGACCGAAAAACAGCCTTTCCTGTTTTGATCCAGCGGCGGGGCTTGCCGATGAGGCGAGCCCAGGCGGCTGAATTTCTGGCTATTTTTCCGATCTGGCTCAATCGGGGCAGGGGGCGGCCAGTGCTATAATCGGCCCCCATTTTGTGCGCATCTGCCCATTCCGGTGATATTTACCCTCGGCATCAACCATCATTCCGCGCCGCTTGCGATCCGTGAGCGTGTGGCGTTTGGCGCCGACAAATTGCAGCATGCGCTGGCCGATCTGGTGCATAGCCAGACGGTCAAGGAAGCCGCCATCCTGTCTACGTGCAACCGCACCGAGATCTATTGCGCCGCCGAAACACCGGACGCAGTGATCGACTGGCTGGCGCACTATCACGGGATTCCGCGCGCCGAAATCGCGCCCTACGTCTACGCCCACCCGCAACCGGAAGCGGTGCGCCATGCCTTCCGTGTCGCCAGCGGGCTGGATTCGATGGTCATCGGCGAGCCGCAGATTCTCGGCCAGATGAAGGACGCCATCCGCGCGGCGGAAGAGTCGGGAACGCTCGGTACGCAACTGCACAAGCTCTTCCAGCGCTCCTTCTCGGTGGCCAAGGAAGTCCGCTCGACGACGGCCATCGGCGCCAATATCGTCTCGATGGCGGCGGCCGGCGTGCATCTGGCCGAACGGATTTTCGAATCGATTGCCGACCAGCGCATCCTGTTTATCGGTGCCGGCGAGATGATCGAATTGTGCGCCGCGCATTTCTGCGCCCAGAAGCCGAAGCAGGTCACCATCGCCAACCGCACCATCGAGCGCGGCCGCGCCCTGGCCGAGCAGTACGGCGGGACGGCCATCCGTCTCGACGAGCTGGGCGAGTATCTGCCGCAGCACGACATTGTCGTTTCCTGCACCGCCAGCCCGCTACCGATCATCGGCCTGGGCATGGTCGAGCGCGCGGTCAAGGTGCGCCGCCATCGCCCCATTTTCATGGTCGACCTGGCCGTGCCCCGCGATATCGAGGAAGAGGTCGGCGACCTGGACGACGTTTTCCTCTATACCGTCGACGATCTTGCGCAGGTCGTGGAAAGTGGCTTGGAGTCGCGCCAGGCGGCGGTGGTCGAGGCCGAGCAGATCATTGGCAATCGCGTGCAGGATTTCCTGACCTGGCTGCAATCGCGGGAGACCGTGCCGGTTATTCGCTCGCTGCGCGATAACGCCGAGCGCATGCGTCGCCACGAGATGGAGCACGCCTTGAAGCTGCTGGCCAAGGGGGAGGCACCAGAGAAGGTGCTGGACCAGTTGTCTCAGCGCTTGACCAACAAGTTCCTGCACGCGCCTACGCAAACGTTGAATGCCGCCGAAGGTGGCGAGCGCAATGAACTACAGGCCGCGGCAGCGCGCCTGTTCCACCTGCATTCCCAGGATTGATTCGGTTCAGGCAGTAAGCGGAAGAGTTTGCGACAAAGGCGCGGCGATAATGCGGTTTCGGCCGTCCCGCTTTGCTTGCAACAGGGCTTCGTCGGCGGCCTCGATCAGTGCGCTACCGGTGACATGCGCCGGCACCGAAGCGATGCCGCAGCTGAAGCTGGCACGGAGCGAGCCTCGCGCATGGGCATGCGGCAATTCCGAGAAGTCAGTGCGAATGCGGTTGAGCAGCCGGAGTGCCTGCTCGCTGTCTGTTCCATTCAACGCAACGATGAACTCTTCGCCACCATAACGACCGATCAGATCGGTATTGCGCAGGCGGCCGCGCAGCAACCAGGCCAGGCTGCGAATCACCTGGTCGCCGACCGGGTGGCCGTAGTTGTCGTTGATCGACTTGAAACGGTCGATGTCGATCATGGCGACGGTCAGTTTTCCTGTCGGCAGGGCGCGACGCACCATCTGCTCCAACTGTTCCTTGGATGAGGAGTGGTTGAGCAGGCCGGTCAGGCTGTCGTGGCGGCCCGAACGCTGCATCTCGCGATAGCGTTCGATCTTGGTCTTGACCACGGCGGCCAGCACAATGGGGTTGGCAGGTTTGGTCAAGAACTGGTCGCCGCCCAGACGCAGGGCTTCGACCTGGTGCGCGATATCGGTTTCGCTCGACAGGTAGATGACCGGCAAGGTCTGGAATTCCGGAATCTGGCGCAGGGCGCGAGTGACTTCGACCCCGGTGCAGAAGGGCATGTGCATGTCCATCAGGATGGCGTGTGGCTGATAGTCGGCAATCGCCTGCATCAGGTCGAGCGGCGTGTGGATGGCCCGGCTCTCGATGCCATGCAGGTTCAGCGCGCGCTGGATGTGCGCGACGGCCGTCTTCGAGTCTTCGACGACGAGGACGCGATGCGTCTCCTGCTCGCGGCTTTCGACCAGATCGAGAATGCGCGACAGGATGTTGCTCAGTTTGAATTCGGCCGGAATGCAGACATTGGCACCCGCACGCTGCAGGCCAACGATGGCTTCGAGCGAGGAAGGAACCGACAGGCAATAGAAATAGCTGGTCAGGAACCGGGCTTTCAGGCGCTTGATGGTTTCCAGCGCCATGTGCGGATAGATACGGTCTTCGTGGTCCGGGATGCAGATAACGGCGAGCGGACTGTCTTCGAGGTTGGGTGTTTCCTCCCAGGAAATGGGATGAGCCTTGAAGCCGTAAAAGGAGAGTTGTTCGACCAGCGCCTCGCTCCACGGATGGGCCGGACGAGAGACGATCAATACGTTACGTTGACGTATCCAGTGGCCCTTGCTGTCCTCGTCGGCATCGCTTGCCCGTTTGGCGGCGACGGCGGGGGTTTCGTGGCGCCGCAGCAAATCCAGAATGACACTCAACTGTTGACTGATGGCGTCGGCCAATTCCCCGGTTACCGGGTGGGTGGAGCTTTCGTTGAGCAGCGCAAGTGCGCGGTTTTCCAACTCCTGGCTGGCGACGGCCATGCCGGGCAGGTTCTGCTGCCCGAGCCGTTCGGTCAGGCCGTTCAGCGACAATGTGAATTCGACAAAATGGTCGAAATCACCGCTGGCACGATAGCTTTGCCAGCGCAGCTCCAGTGTTTCTGCCAGCGCGATCAGGGAATGCGAGACGGTAGCCATGACGATTGCCAAAAATGGATGCAAGATTATGGTGCTTTCAATGTCCCGTGACAATGACCGCCCATCGCCGATGATTGGTGTTCTCGGGTACCATTACGCCCCTTCTCCATAAGACCCCGGCTGGCCCTGAAAAATGAAATCGAGCATCCGCCAAAAACTCGAGTTGCTGGTCGATCGCCTCGATGAGATCGACCGCATGCTGTCCGCGCCCGATGCGGCCGGCGACATGGAGCAGTTCCGCAAGCTGACGCGCGAACGGGCCGAAATCGAGCCGGTGACCATACAGTTCAACGCCTTCCGCCAGGCCGAGAATGACCTGGCCGAGGCTGAGGCCATGTTGGCCGATCCGGACATGCGCGAGTTCGCGGAAGAAGAGATGGCAGCCGCCAAGGCGCGCTTGCCGGAGTTCGAACTGGAATTGCAGAAACTACTTCTGCCCAAGGACCCCAACGACGAGCGCAACGTGCTGCTGGAAATTCGCGCCGGCACCGGTGGCGACGAATCGGCCTTGTTCGCCGGCGACCTGCTGCGCATGTACACCCGTTATGCCGAGCGTCAGCGCTGGCAAGTCGAGGTCATGTCGGCCAGCGAATCGGAACTGGGCGGCTACCGCGAAGTGATCTGCCGCATCGCCGGTTTTGGGGCCTATTCGCGGCTGAAGTTCGAGTCCGGTGGCCATCGCGTGCAGCGCGTGCCGGAAACCGAAACTCAAGGGCGCATCCACACCTCGGCCTGTACCGTGGCGATCATGCCCGAGGCTGACGAGGTCGAGGATGTGAACCTCAATCCGGCCGACCTGCGCATCGACACCTTCCGTGCTTCCGGCGCCGGTGGACAGCACATCAATAAGACCGATTCGGCGGTGCGCATCACGCACATTCCGACCGGCATCGTCGCCGAATGCCAGGACGGCCGTTCGCAGCATGCCAACAAGGCATCGGCGATGAAGGTGCTGGCGGCGCGTATCAAGGACGTGCAGGTGCGCGCGCAGCAGAGCGCCATAGCCAGCACGCGCAAGAGCCTGATCGGTTCGGGCGACCGTTCCGAGCGCATCCGCACTTACAACTTCCCGCAGGGCCGGGTGACCGACCACCGCATCAACCTGACCTTGTACAAGATCGCCGCAATCATGGACGGCGACATGGACGAGTTGCTCGGTGCCCTGGCGGCCGAGCATCAGGCCGAGCTGCTGGCCGAACTCGCAGATCAGAACTGAAAATGACCCTGGGCGAGGCGTACAACTCAGCACGCCAGCGTATCGACCGGCTCGATGCGCGTTTGCTGCTCGAATACGCCAGCGGTTGTACGCACACCGACCTGCTGGCCCGGCCGGAAATGCCGCTGATCGCACCAGCCGCGGCGCAGTTTGCCGAATGGGTTGAACGGCGCGCCGCCGGTGAGCCACTGGCCTATCTGGTGGGCGAGGCGGAGTTTCGCGGCCGGGTGTTCCAGGTGTCGCCCGACGTCCTGATTCCTCGCCCGGAAACCGAGGTGCTGATCGAACTTGCGCTGGAGCGCATGCGCGGACTTAGCGCACCTTCGGTTGTCGATCTGGGTACCGGTTCCGGCATCGTCGCTGTCTCGCTGGCGCTGGAGTATCCGGGGGCCGTCACTGCTGCGGTGGACGTGTCAAAAGGGGCAATTTCCGTGGCCCGCAACAATGCCGGTCGCTTGGGGGCGCTGGTCGATTTTCGTGAGGGCGGCTGGTTCGATCCTCTGGCCGGCCAACGCTTCGATCTGATCGTCTCGAATCCGCCCTACGTGGCGGCTGGCGACCCACATCTCGCCCTGAACGGTCTGCCTTTCGAGCCGCAAATGGCGCTGACCGACGGCGCCGACGGCCTCGATTGCATCCGCGCCATCGTCGCCGGTGCGCCGGCTCATTTGAATCCTGGCGGCTGGCTCCTTTTCGAGCATGGCTACGACCAAGGCGAAGCCAGCCGGAACTTATTGCGCGCCGCCGGGTTCAAAGACGCATTCACCCAAACCGACCTGGCCGGCATCGACCGCGTTTCGGGCGGTCATCTGTAAATCCTGGAGATAGCATGTCCGACGTTCAGCAACGCATCCACGAAACCGTCACCAACAACCCGGTTGTTCTCTACATGAAGGGCGATGCCCGCTTCCCGCAATGCGGCTTTTCGGCGACTGCCGTGCAGATTCTGAAGGTCTGCGGCGTCAGCGATTTCGTTACCGTCAACGTGCTGGCCGACGAGGAAATTCGCAACGGCGTCAAGGAATACGCCAACTGGCCGACTATTCCGCAGCTCTACATCAAGGGTGAGTTCATCGGCGGTTGCGACATCATGAAGGAGATGTACCAGGCCGGCGAACTGCAGAAGTTGCTCGAAGGCATCGCTGCCTGATTCGTCCAGGCGCGAAGCAAAAAGGCCCACCGAAATGGCGGGCCTTTTGTTTGGGGCGGCGAGCGTTCAGATTTCGCAGACGCTGAATTCGATATTCGGGCCGTCGGCCACCACTTCCTTGACGGCGCAGGCTGCAATACTGTCCAGCACGGCCTGCTTGTGCTCGGCCGGAAAGTCGGCCGGGAAGCGCACTTCGGTCTTGAACTTGGCCAGGGTCAGCGGGCCGCCGGGGCCGGCGAAGGGCTTGCAGGCGATTTCGATGCCGGCCGGGGAGACGCCCAGCGGTTTACAGGCTTTTTTGGTGTACACCGCAGCACAGGCGGCCAGGGTGGCGTAGAAACCTTCGAGCGGGTTCATCAGGCTGCCGTCGAGCGCGAAGCTGGCTTCGTGCTTGCCGGTGCTGACCTTGATGAGCGGGGTGGAGTCGACAACGGTGCTGTACATGCTGATCTTCCTTGAGTTTTGTCTTGTGGCGAAGCGAGTGGCTTCGATTTTTAAATTAACAAACTCTAATATATTAATCGGGTAATGCCGGGCCGGCAATACGCCGCAAGTTGGAGATCAGTGGCTAGACAGGCGCTGGTTGGCGACGGCCAGCCGGCTGGCCAGCACGTCGACGAAGGCCTGGTAGAAATGCATGCGGCAGGCTTCGGAGGATTTTTGCAGCGCTTCGCCACGTACGATGACGATGTCGGCGTCGGTGATGGTCGCCACGTCGGCGCTGCGCTTCAGCGGCTTGCGCCCGAGCAGGGCCATCTCGCCGAAGCATGCGCCTTGGGTCAGGCGGCTGAGCGGCTTGCCGTGCTTGCTGACCTGCAGTTCGCCTTCGGCCAGGAAGCAGAAGAAATCGCCGGGTTCGCCGTCGCGCATGATTAGGGTATTGGGCGGAACGTGCCGCCATTGCGAGAAACGTAGCACTTCCCAGATCTCGACGTCGGAAAAGTCGGCGAAGAAGGGGAGCGAGCGCAGGATGGCGTATTTCTCGGTATCGGCGAAATCGACGCGCGGCGTCAGCAACTGGCGGTTGCGCACCGCTTGCGCCAAGTCGTGGGCGAAGGCTTCCCAGGTCGGGTAGCGCTGCTCGCGGTCCTTGGCCATGGCACGGGCGACGATCTCGTCGAGGGCCTCCGGGATCATCGGGTTCAGGCTGGATGGCCGCGGCGTGGGCGCGTTGATAATCTGGTAGATCGTCTTGTAGTGGGTTTCGCCCTCGAAAGGGAGTTGCCCGGTCAGCAACTGGAACATGACGACGCCGAGCGAATAGATATCGGTGCGGTGATCGAGGCTTTCTTCCTGCACTTGCTCGGGCGACATGTAGGCCGGTGAGCCGACGCCCGACACCTGGGTACGTGCGTTGCCACCGATGATGGCGGCGCCGAAGTCGGAGATCTTGATGTCCGACTCGCCACTCATCAGGATGTTGGCCGGCTTGATGTCGCGATGGGTGATGCCAATGCGGTGGGCGAAATCGAGTGCCCGCGTGCATTTGAAAATCAGCTCGACGACGCGGTCCATCGGCAGCAGATGGCCGGGCTTGGCGTGCTCTTCCAGCGTGTGGCCGGGCACGTATTCCATCACGATGTAGTAAAGCTTTTCGGCGACCACGGCATCGTAGATCTGCACGATGTGCGGGTGGTTCAGCTTGCCGACCAGCGAGGCTTCGTTCAGGAATAGGTGGGAGTAGAGGCGCCCCTTGTCCGGATCGCCAAGAATTTCAGGTGTCGCCACCTTGATGGCGACATCGCGCTGAGCGAAGGGGTCGCGACCGAGATAAACGGTACTGGTCGCGCCTTCGCCGAGCTTCCTGGTCAGCTCGTACTTGCCGAGCTTTTTGGCCATTGCCGAGAGCCAGCCTTTGCCTTGTGGGTATTACAGGCGCTGACGGGCGCGCGCGATGGCGGCCTTGACCTGTTCCGGTGCGGTGCCGCCGATGTGGTTGCGCGAGGCGAGCGAGCCTTCGACGGTGAGTACGGCGAACACATCGCTTTCTACTTGCGGGCAGAAAGCGCGGATTTCGTCGAGCGTCAGTTGCGGCAGATCGACGCCCTTCTGCTCGGCCGCCTTGACGGCGTGACCGACGGCTTCGTGCGCATCGCGGAAGGGCAGGCCCTTCTTGACCAGGTAGTCGGCGAGGTCGGTGGCGGTGGCGAAACCCTGGGTCAGCGCGGCCTTCATGTTGTCGGCGCGGACGGTAATGCCGCCGGCCATGTCGGCGAAGATGCGCAGGGTGTCGGTGACGGTGTCGACGGCGTCGAACAGCGGCTCTTTGTCTTCCTGGTTGTCCTTGTTGTAGGCCAGCGGCTGCGACTTCATCAGCGTGAGCAGGCTCATCAGCTGGCCATAGACGCGGCCGGTCTTGCCGCGGGCGAGCTCCGGCACGTCCGGGTTCTTCTTCTGCGGCATGATCGACGAGCCGGTGCAGAAGCGGTCGGCGATCTGGATGAAGCCGACGCGCGGGCTCATCCACATGACGAGTTCTTCGGACAGGCGGCTGATGTGCATCATCAGCAGGGCGCAGGCCGAGGTGAATTCGATGGCGAAATCGCGGTCGGACACGGCGTCCAGCGAGTTTTCACAGACGGCTTCGAAGCCCAGTTCCTTGGCGACGAATTCGCGGTCGATCGGGTAGGTGGTGCCGGCCAGGGCAGCCGAGCCGAGCGGCAGGCGGTTGGTGCGCTTGCGGGCATCGGCGAAGCGTTCTGCGTCGCGGCCGAACATCTCGAAGTAGGCCAGCATGTGGTGACCGAAGGTCACCGGCTGCGCAACCTGAAGGTGGGTGAAACCGGGCATCGGCGTGGCGGCCTCTTTTTCGGCCAAATCGACCAGTGCACCGCGGAAGGCCTTCAACAGCACCTGGATGTCGTCGATCGCGTCGCGCAGGTAGAGGCGGATGTCGGTCGCCACCTGGTCGTTACGCGAGCGGCCGGTGTGCAGGCGCTTGCCGGCATCGCCGACGAGGGCGGTCAGGCGCTTTTCGACGTTCAGGTGCACGTCTTCCAGATCGATCGACCATTCCAGCTTGCCGGACTCGATTTCCTCGGCCACGATGGCCATGCCGCGTTCAATGTCGGCCAGGTCCTGGGCGCTGATGATGCCTTGCTTGGCCAGCATCTTGGCGTGGGCCAGCGAACCGCGGATGTCCTGGCGCCACATGCGCTGGTCGAAATCGACGGAAGCGGTATACCGTTTGACGAGATCGGAGACCGGTTCGGAAAAACGGCCGGCCCAGGTGTATTGATTGGCGTTGGAAGTCATGACTCTGGTCTAATATGCGGCAAGTAAGCGACAGATTGGCGCGCAAAAGGCGAAAAAGCGGCCTTCAGGGCCTTAAAAGATGACAAGTATACGGCACTTTCCGGCGACTCACCCGCTCCCCGATTGGCGTAATTTCGGGGTAATGCTGCGCATCCTGCTCGGGGTCAATGCCTTGGCCCTGTTCGCAGCCCTGTTGCAGGTGAACGATCTGGCTCAATGGCTGCCGCGTTACGTCGAGCTGGCTGCCGTCGTCGAGCCGGGGCTGCTGCTCTGTCTTGGCCTGCTGGCCGGCTTGCGCGATCTGTTGTGGCGGCTGCCGATGCGTCTGGGTCAGGCCTTGGTCGTGCTGCTGATCGCCGCCTTGAGCGGCCTGCTCTATCAATATGTCGGCCTGCTCGCCTTTGCCGACTTCGGTAGTGTGTGGCGGGCTGCTCTGCTGGCCGGGGCAGTGGCCGCGGTCTTCCTGTTCTATTTCGAATTGCGCTTCCGCGCCTTTTCGCCGGCACAGACCGAGGCGCGCCTGGCGGCGCTGAATGCCCGCATCCGCCCGCATTTCCTGTTCAATTCGTTGAATGCGGTGCTTTCCTTGATTCGCGCTCGGCCGCAGCAGGCGGAGGAGGCGCTGGAGTCGCTGTCCGATCTGTTCCGGGCTGCCATGCGTGATCCGTCGAATCTGGTCAGCCTGGAGGACGAACTGGCGCTCGGTCGCCAGTATCTCGATCTGGAACGCCTGCGCCTGGGCGAGCGCCTGCAGATCGACTGGCAGGTAGACGATATTGACCTGGCGACACCGATCCCGCCGCTGATGCTGCAGCCCTTGTTGGAGAATGCGGTCTATCACGGCATCGAGCCGTGCCCGGATGGTGGCACGGTCGGCGTGGCTGTGCGCTGCGATGGTGACGAGATGACCATCACCATCGCCAACCCGACCGCCGGTCAGACGGCACATGCCGCCGGCAACCAGATGGCGCTGGCCAATATCCGCGAACGCCTGGCCTTGTATTACGATCTGGAAGCCCGTCTGGATATCCGGACGGATGACAATCGCTACGAAGTCCGCATCAAACTGCCATGCCAACGCCCACGCCACTGAAAATCCTGCTGGTTGACGACGAGCCGCTCGCCCGCGAACGTTTGCGCACGCTGCTCGGCGACATCGCCATGCAACTGCCGACCGAGATCGTCGGCGAGGCCGGAAACGGCCGGCAGGCGCTCGACCTGCTCCAGGGAACGGTGGCCGACGTGGTGCTGGCCGATATCCGCATGCCGGGTATGGATGGCATTGAGCTGGCTTCGCACCTCGGCCTGCTGGAAAAGGCGCCGGCAGTCATTTTCACGACGGCCTACGACAATTACGCGGTGCAGGCTTTCGACCTCAATGCCGTCGATTACCTTCTGAAGCCGGTGCGCACCCAGCGCCTGCTTGCCGCCTTGCAGAAGGTGCAGGCCCAGCAGCGCCCCGATCCGGCGCTACTCGCTGGACTGGGCCAGCAGTTGCGCGGTGCCGGCCGGACCCATCTTTCCTGCCATGAGCGCGGCCGTCTGCTACTGGTGCCGGTCGGCGAAGTGCTCTATTTCAAGGCCGACCTCAAATACGTCACGGCACGTACGGCCGAACGCGAATACCTGCTCGACGAGGCCTTGACCCATTTGGAAACCGAGTTTGCCGACCGTTTCCTGCGCCTGCACCGTTCCGTGCTGGTCGCCAAGTCGGCCCTGGCCGGTTTCGAAAAAGCTGCTGGCGACGATGCCGAGGCCTATGGTTGGGCCTTGCTGCGCGGCGTGCCGGAGAAGCTGCCGGTCAGCCGTCGGCAATGGGCGCCGGCCAAGGCGCTGGTCAAGAATTCCTGAGTATCCTTAACGGAGTCGAAATTTCATGGGACGTATCTGCCCCCACTGCAACCATGCCCGCAAGGCCGATGAGTCGGCGCCGGATTGGCAATGCCCGGCCTGCCAACGGGCCTACGACAAGGCGGGCAATGCCATGGCGCCCGAGAGCTTTCGCCAATATGGCGGGGCGGCCGTAGAAAAGCGCGGACTGCCGCTCGGCAAGTTGCTGCTCGTACTGTTGCTCGCCGGTGCTGCTTGGGCCTTCGTCCGCCCTGCGCTACAGGAACGGGCTGCCGTAACGGCCAAGGCCAACGCTGCGCAGCCGGAGGTCGTTCTCTACGCCACCGACTGGTGCGGTTACTGCAAGATGACGCGGGAGTTGTTTGCCGCCAACGGCATCCGCTATACGGAATACGACATCGAGAAGAGTTCCGAGGCGCTGGCTCGCCATCGCAAGTTGGGGGGCAATGGCGTCCCACTGATCGTGGTCGGCGATGAGGTGATCAACGGCTATAACGAAGGGGCCTTGCGCCAGCTGTTGGCGCCCTGGTTCAAGAGCTAGTTTGTCTGCCGCGCCGCCAGGCGCGCTTGTTCGTCGGCCAGAGCGTTGCCGCGGCAGCGTCCGTGGCCCTTGATCCAGTGCAGCGAGGCTGGGGCGAGGAGGGCGTTCAGGTCGTCATGCGGAAACATTGCCTGCAGTTCGCTATCTTGCGCGCTGCCGCGACACTGCGCTTGCTGCAGGCGTTCGATGGCGTCACTGTTGTCCGCAAAGAGCGCGAACGGCGCGCCGGCAAAGATCTGGGACGCTGTTTGCAGGGCGAAAACGGCGGCGCGTAACTCAAGCTCGTTGCTGGGTCCGGCGGGAACGCTGCGGGTGGCGATGTGGCTCGCAGTATCGGAATGTTCGAAGAGCACCGCGGCCAAACCGCCGTGCTGTAGCCGGCTGGCATCGCTGAAGACGAGGCGCTGTCCGGCGAATTGCTCGCTCAGCTTGGCTGGTAACGGGCCGATGGAGAGCGCTAAGGGGGCGGGTGGTTTGCGTTTGCGCCGCGGCATGGTCAATGCGAAGCTGGAAAAGACGAAGGCCCTGCATTGGGGGAGATGCAGGGCCTTCTGGACGGCAGGAGGGGTTTGGGGGAGGTGTTTGCCGTCATGGCTGATGTCTGGTCAGCGCATGGACAAACGATAAGGCCCCGGCCCGCTGGCTTCAAGTAACGGTTTGCAACAAAGCGTATCGTCCTGTGTGCACCGCCCGTCACGGGCATTCGGTTTTTGCTCATTTTGGGCAGTGCACCGCAGCAGTGGTCGGTTTAGGCCGAAAGTGCCCGATCAACCACTTCGAAGACGTCGCGCGACAGGCCGGCATGGTTGCGAATGCGTTCCAGCACGGCGCGGGCATGGGCCTGGCGGCCGGCGTCGAACTTCTGCCAGCGGTCGAAACAGCGGGCGAGGCGCGAGGCGACTTGCGGGTTCTTGTCGTGCAGGTCGAGGATGCGGTCGGCCATGAAGGCGTAGCCGCCACCGTCGGCGGCGTTGAAGCGGACGAGGTTGGCGCCGAAGCTACGGATCAAGGCGTAGATCTTGTTCGGGTTGCCGGCGTCGAAGGCCGGGTGGGCGGTAAGCGCCTTGACGGTGGCCAGCGTATCCGGACGGCGGCTGGTCGATTGGGCGACCAGCCATTTGTCGACGACCAGGGCTTCGTCCTTCCAGCGGGTGTAGAACTCGGCAAGTGCCTGTTCGCGCTGTGGGCAGACGGTGGCATTGACGTTGGCCAGGGCGGCGAGCGCGGCGAACTGGTCGGTCATGTTGTCGGCTTGCTTGAACTGCGCGTAAGCCATCTGGCGCACGGCGTCGGTGTCGAGTTCGAGCAGGTAGGCCAGGCAGACGTTACGCAGGGCGCGGCGGCCGGCTTGTTCGGCGCTCGGCGCGTAAGGCTCGGCGACAGTGAGCGCGGCATAGAGGCCGGAGAACTCGCCTTCCAGTTGTTCGGCGAGGTGACGGCGCAGGGCGTTGCGCGCGGCGTGCAGTGCGTCCGGATCGACTTGCGCCAGTTGCTCGGCGAGCGTGCCTTCGCCAGGCAGGGTCAGGGCTTCGGCAACGAAGGCGGCGCCGCGCTGGGCTTGCGTTTGCAGCAAACGGCGGCAGGCGGCGACGAAGCTTTCCGGCCAGCTCGGTTCATGGCCGGCGGCGATGGCAGCGGCGGCGTCAAGAATCAGCGTCGAGGCCAGGCGTTGGCCGGCCTCCCAGGCGTTGAACGGATCGTTTTCGTGGGCCAGCAACAGGGTCAGCTGTTCGGGCGTGTAGTCGAATTCGAGATTGACCGGGGCCGAGAAATCGCGCAGCAGCGAGGGCACAGGCTCGGCGGCAATGTCGTTGAAGACGAAGGATTGCGTGCTGGCGGTCAGTTGCAGCGTGCGCTCGCTGCCGGCGATCAGTTCGCCCTGCCCGGTGAACAGTGCAACGCGGATCGGGATCAGGTAAGGAGCATCGTCGCTGGCGCGGGCGTTGGATTGCGTGCAGGTCAGCGTGTAGCTGCGGCTGTCGGCATCGTAATAGCCGTCGGCAACCACCTTGGGCGTGCCCGGCTGAACGTACCAGCGCATGAACTGGGTGAAGTCGAAGCCGCTGGCGGCGGCCATGGCGGCGACGAAGTCGTCGCAGGTCACGGCCTGCCCGTCATGGCGGCGGAAGTATTCGTCCATGCCGGCGCGGAAGCCTTCGCGGCCGATCAGCGTCTGGATCATGCGGATGACTTCGGCGCCCTTTTCGTACACCGTGGCGGTGTAGAAGTTGTTGATCTCGATGTAGGACGACGGGCGCACTGGATGCGCCATCGGGCCGGCATCTTCCGGGAACTGGGCAGCACGCAGGCCGCGTACCTCGCGGATGCGGGCGGTCTGGCGGTTGTGCAGGTCGGCACCGAATTCCTGGTCGCGGAAAACGGTCAGGCCTTCCTTCAGCGAGAGCTGGAACCAGTCGCGGCAGGTGACGCGGTTGCCGGTCCAGTTGTGGAAATATTCGTGGGCGACGACGCGGTCGATGTTCTCGAAATCGACATCGGTGGCGACGTCCGGTCGGGCCAGCACGTACTTGGTGTTGAAGATGTTGAGCCCTTTGTTCTCCATGGCGCCCATGTTGAAATCGCCGACGGCGACGATCATGTAATGGTCGAGGTCGCATTCGAGGCCGAAGCGTTGTTCGTCCCACAGCATGGATTTCTTCAGCGCGTCCATGGCGTGCGGGCACTGGTCGAGCTTGCCTGGTTCGACGTAGATGGCGAGCTTCACCTCGCGACCGGAGGCGGACTTGAAGGTGTCGCGCAGCACGTCCAGCTTGCCGGCGACGATGGCGAACAGGTAGGCCGGCTTCTTGAACGGATCCTCCCACTTCGCCCAGTGGCGTCCATCGGCCTCGTCACCGCTGGCCACCGGGTTGCCGTTGGCGAGCAGGATCGGGAACTGCGTCTTGTCGGCATGCAGTGTCACCGTGAAGGTCGACATCACGTCCGGCCGGTCGAGGAACCAGGTGATGCGGCGGAAGCCCTGCGCCTCGCACTGCGTGAAATAGCCGTCCTTGGAACGATAGAGGCCGGACAGCCGAGTGTTCTTGTCCGGGTCGATGCGGACCACGGTGTGCAGCGTGAAGGCGTCGGGCAGGCCGTCGATGCTGAGCTTGGTCGGCGTCGCAGAAAATGCCCGGTTTTGCCCGTCCACCGCAACACTGAGCGTTTCCAGTTCGTCGCCGTCGAGAACAAGCGGCTGCGGTGCCACTGCCGGGTTGCGGCGCATGGCCAGCGTGGTGCTGACAGTGGTTTGGCCGGCGGCGATGTCGAAATCGAGGTCGACGCGGTCGATCCAGTAGGCGGGCGGGGTGTAGTCCTTCAGGTAGACGGTGGTTGGGGTATCGGTTTTCATTGTCGGTCAGGCATTGGGGTTGAACCCGACGATGATACGCCAAACCCTTGTCCGGCTTAACGTCGCCGCCAGACCTGCCAGCGTTCGCGGCCGGAAAATACTGGAATCGAGTCGTGCACCGCAGCATCTTCGATGCGCTCGAAATGTGGCATCAGCAATTCATCGAGCTGCTCCGGCAGGATGCCGAAGGGGGGGCCTTTGAGTTGGTCGCAGACGAAGAAGTAGCCAGCGAGCAGACCGCCAGGTGGCAGCAATTCGGCGACGCGCCGGCCCCAGTCAGCCCACAGCTTGCGCGGCAGGGCGCAGAGGAAGGCGCGTTCGTAGATCAGGTCGAGCGGGTGTTCTGGTTGCCACTGGAAAAAGTCGGCACAAACGAGGTGCACCGCAGCAGTGCCAAGAATTTCGCGGGCGCGGTCGACTGCGGTGGGCGAAAAATCGAGGGCGGTGACCGGCCAGCCATGATTGGCTAGGCAGGTCGCTTCCCAGCCGCTGCCGCACCCCGGAATCAGTGTATTGAGCGGCGTCGCTTGTCGGGAGGCGAAATTGGCGAATTGCTCGGGAACCTTGCCGGCGTCCCACGGCGTGGTGCCGGCACCGAAACGCTTGCACCAGAAATCGGGATGTTCCGGCAATTGGTCGGCAGGTTTCGCGCTGATGTCGTTCATGGCTTTTTCAGGTTGCGACTCGATTGCTCGATGGCATCTTCGAGATAGCTTTGGTAGAAGTCAGGCAGGCGGGCGCCGACAATGGGGTCGGCCAGCTTGCGCCCGTCCGGGCCGTAGAAGGCGACCACCGGCACCAGCTTGACCTTCTCGGCGGCGGCCAGGCGGGCGTGCGTCGTGGCCTGGCCTTTGAAGTCGACCAGCGCCTGGTTGTCGCCGTCCTGGCGTACTTCGCGCACGACGATACGGTCGCGGTAGCGCGGGTTGTCGGTCAGCGGTTGCAGGAAGTCGCGCTTCACCGCCTTGCAGAACTTGCAGTCGTCGCGGCTGTACAGCACGATCAGCGGGCCGCCGGCCTGGTTGGCCTGGCGTGCATCGCGGGCGAGGTCGGCGGCGGGCAAAAGCTCGGATGCATCAAGGGCGGCCAGGGGGGCGCATGCTAGAATCAGCGCTCCCAAAAGTCCTGCAAGCCGTCGCATCATGTCCGCTCCTTCGAAGATTGTCATTGCCTCCCGCGAATCCCGTCTGGCCATGTGGCAGGCGGTGCATGTCAGAGAACGCTTATCGAGTTTAAATCCGGGGGCGGAAGTTGTCATTCTCGGCATGACCACCAAGGGCGATCAGATTCTCGACCGCCCGCTCGCCGAAATCGGCGGCAAGGGCCTGTTTATCAAGGAACTGGAAGTGGCGATGCAGGAAGGCCGCGCCCACCTCGCCGTGCATTCGATGAAGGACGTGCCGATGGTGATGCCGGAAGGTTTCGTGCTCGCCGCCATCTCGGCCCGCGAGAACCCGCGCGACGCTTTCGTCTCGAACAAGTACAACGGCCTCGACGATCTGCCTGAGGGCGCAGTTGTCGGCACCTCCAGCCTGCGCCGCGAGGCCATCCTGCGCGCCAAGTATCCGCAGCTGGTAATCAAGAGCCTGCGCGGCAACCTCGACACCCGCCTGAAGAAGCTGGATGCCGGCGAATACGATGCGATCATTCTGGCGGCGGCCGGCCTGATCCGCCTTGAACTCAAGGATCGCATCAAGTCGGTCCTGACGCCCGAACAGTCGCTGCCGGCGCCGGGTCAAGGCGCCTTGGGCATCGAACTGGTCGATGGCGATGCCGCCATGGCCGCCGTCGTCGCTCCGCTGAACGACCCGGAAACCGCTCACTGCGTCAAAGCCGAACGCGCCTTCTCTCGCGCCCTCGGCGGTTCCTGCCAGGTGCCGCTGGGTGGCTACGCGGTGATCGACAACGGCCAGCTCTGGCTGCGCGGCTTTGTCGCTTCGGTCGACGGCAAGGAAATGGTCAGCGCCGAGTTGCGCGGCAATCCGGCCGACGACGAGGCGCTCGGTCGCCAGTTGGCCGACGAGCTGCGCCATCAAGGTGCCGACGCCATCCTTGCCAAGTTGGCCTGTCACGCCTGATTCCAGCATGAAACCCGGCGGCCCGCTGGCCGGCAGGACCATCGTCGTCACACGGCCGCGGGCGCAATGCGGGCCCTTGGCCGAAGCCATCGAGTCCGCTGGCGGCCGAGCCCTGATCTTTCCCTTGCTGGAAATTTCCCCGGCCGAGGACGGGGCGCCACTCCAGGCAGCCACCGACCGACTGGGTGAATACTCCGTCGCTGTCTTCATCAGCCCGAATGCCGTCGACCATGCCTTGCCCATGTTGCTGGCCAAGCGCTCCTGGCCAGTCGATTTGCTCCCGGCCGCGGTGGGACAGGGAACGGTCAAGGCGCTGGCGGAGAAGGGGGTGCTGGGCTGCATCGCCCCGACCGAGCGTTTCGATTCGGAAGCCTTGCTTGCCCTGCCGGAATTGGCGCCGGCGCGTGTCGCCGGCAAGCGCGTCGCGATTTTTCGCGGCGATGGCGGGCGCGAATTGCTGGCCGACACGCTGCACGAACGCGGTGCCAAGGTCGATTGCATCACCTGCTATCGGCGTTCCGGTCCGTCCGCTGGCGCGCGGGAACTGCTTGCCGCCTGGCGCGAGGGGCGACTCGATGCGCTGACCGTATCGAGCAGCGAAGGCCTGCGTTATCTGGTCGATCTGCTCGATGCCGAGGGGCTGGATTACCTTCGGCGCACGCCCATTTTCGTTCCGCATGCGAGAATTGCGGAAAATGCAAAAAATTTGGATTTGCACAACATAACCCTGACCGAAGGCGCCGACGCCGGCTTGATGGCCGGCTTAGTTGCTTATAATTGGCCGGCATGAACCCCGAAAAAGACTCCCCCAGCATTCCTCCGCATAGTGAAGCGCCGCGCAGTCGGCGTCGGAGCGGGCCTTCTCCCTGGATTTTCGTCGCCATCGCCGCCTTGGTCGTTGCCGGCTGGCAATGGTTCGATACCCGCCAGAAACTGGCGGAAATGCGTAGCGAAGTCGCTCAGAGCATTTCTGAGGGCAACGAGGAGCGCGGGGCGCAGAAGCATTTGCGCGAGCAGATCGAAGCCATGCAGGCCAAATTGGGGGCGCTCGACGACAAACTCGGCGAATTCCGTAGTCAAGGCGAGGCCCTGCAAGGGCTATACCAGGAAATGGCTAGGAGCCGCGAGGAAGCGACCCTGATCGAGGTCGAGCAGGCCATCACGCTGGCCGGGCAACAACTGCAACTGGCCGGCAATGTGCCGGTCGCCGTGTTGGCGCTGCAAACGGCCGACGCCCGCCTGGCTCGGCTCGACCGCCCGCAGCACCTGCCGCTGCGCAAGGCGCTGGCCAAGGACCTGCAGCGCCTGAACGCCATCCCGTTTGTCGATTTTCCCGGTTTGAGCCTGCGTCTGGAGCAATTGCTCCTCGGCGTGGACAAGTT
The DNA here is from genome assembly GCA_041904995.1 of Azonexus sp. Lineage (GTDB taxonomy): Bacteria > Pseudomonadota > Gammaproteobacteria > Burkholderiales > Rhodocyclaceae > Azonexus. The sequence goes on along the minus strand of JAYRMB010000002.1, from coordinate 357,181 downwards.
GCCACTGGCCAGCGACGGACGGCCGAGCGCCAAGGTTGAGAAGCTTGCCGTCGCCGATGACAAGGCCGATTGGTGGCAACGTACCGGCCAGGCTGTCTGGCAGGAATTGAAAGGGCTGGTCCGCATCCAGCGCTTCGATCGCGAGGCCCCGGCCTTGTTGGCGTCGGGACAGGATTTCTTCCTGCGCGAAAACCTCAAGTTGCGCCTGCTCAACGCGCGTCTGGCACTGTTCGCCCGCGACCAGGCCACCTTCCGCAACGAGTTGAAAGTGGCGCAGGAATGGCTGGGGCGCTATTTCGACCAGGGCGACAAGTCGGTCCTGGCGAACCAGACCATGCTGCGCCAGATTGCTTCTTCCGACATCAATGTCGAGCTGCCGACGCTGAGCGATAGCCAGGCCGCCTTGCGCAGCTTGCGTCCGGGCAAGGACAAGAAGTGAAGGGCCTGTTCTGGATCCTGGCGCTATTTGCGCTGGCCGTTGCCGTGGCCCTTGGCGCCCGTCTGAACGACGGCTACGTGATGCTGGTCGTGCCGCCTTACCGGGCCGAGGTTTCGTTGAATCTGCTGATCCTCGCCCTGGTTCTGCTCTTCGCCGCGCTGTATGCGACCTTGCGCGGCCTGGCCTTGATGTTCGGCCTGCCGGCCAGGGTTAGCGAATACCAGAAGCGCCGGCAGCGCGAGCGCGCCGGGCAGGTTTTTCAGGATGCAGTGCGCTTCCTGTTCGAGGGGCGATTCGGCCAGGCCATGAAGAAGGCCAACGAGGCCCACGCGGCCGGTACCGCGCCGGGTTTGTCGGCGCTGATCGCGGCACGCGCCGCGCAACGCATGCGCGAGCCGGAGAAGCAGCAAGGCTGGCTGAACCGTGCCATGCTGGATGATCCGCGGACCGAGGCAGCGACCCTGATGCTGGAGGCCGAGATGATGATCGAGGCGCGTCGCTTCAAGGAAGCACTGGCTGCCCTCGATAAATTGCAGGCCAAGCAGGGGCGCCATATTGCCGCCCTGCGCCTGGAGTTGCGCGCCCGTCAAGGTGTCGGCGACTGGGAAAACGTGCTCAAGCTGGTGCGTCAGTTGGCCAAGCGGGATGCCCTGCCGGCAGAAGTGATCGGCGAGATCCGCACGCAAGCCCATCTGGCCAATATCAAGCAGCGCAAGCTGGATCGTGAACAGCTGGTGGCTTATCTGCGCGCTGTACCGGACGAGGAACGCGGTCGTCGCGTCGTGCTGGCCGGTGCGAAGGCCCTGGTCGGTGTCGAGGCCGATGGCGAGGCGCAGAAGTTGATCGAAGCCGTCTTGGGAAGCTCGGCGCAGGAAGCCTGGCAGCCGGAGCTGGCCGATATCTACGGCAACCTGCGCGGCGGCGAAATGACGGCGCGCATTGCCAAGGCCGAAGGTTGGCTCAAGCAGCATCCGCAGGATGCCCGCTTGCTACTGGCGCTCGGTCGCATGTGTTTCAGCCAGCGCCTGTGGGGTAAGGCGCAGAGCTATCTGGAGGCGTCGCTGTCGGTACACGAGACGCAGCCAACTCATCTGGAACTCGCCCGTCTGTTCGAACAACTGGACAAGGTGGACGAGGCCAATCGACACTACCGGGCGAGCGCACTGCTCAACGCCGGGTGAATTGATCCAAACGGGGGAATGGAATGCTGAACATCGACATGCGCAAGATCTACAACTTCTACCCGATCGAGCCGGCCCCCGATCCTGCCAACTTGCCGACGGGCGGCGACATTTACTACGAGTGCCTGGATTGCTCGGTCATCGTCAATTCAGTTCCCCATATCAAGGCCGCTTGCGCATGCGGCAATCTGGAAGGTGGCGGCGGCAAGATGAACGTCAAGGACGCAACGCGCGTCCGCGCCGTCAAGGGCAAGCTGAAGTAAGCTCTCGTTGTTGGGCCGGTCTTTCACCGGCCCAAGTCTGATTTAAATCCACTCCTGCGGCTGCAGGAAGACTTCGTACAACTCCGCTTCCGGCGTGCCGGCGTCCGGTTGCCAGTCGTAGCGCCATTTGACAATGGGCGGTAGCGACATCAGGATCGACTCGGTCCGTCCGCCTGATTGCAGGCCGAACAGTGTGCCGCGGTCCCACACGAGATTGAATTCGACGTAGCGCCCGCGGCGGTAGGCCTGGAAGTCGCGTTCGCGCTCGCCGTAGGGCGTGTCGCGCCGCTTGGCCAGTACCGGCAGGTAGGCTTCGGTGAAAGCGTTGCCGACCGACTGCGTCAGCGCGAAGCAGCGTTCGAAACCGCCCTCGTTCAGATCGTCGAAGAAGACGCCACCGACGCCGCGTGGCTCGTTGCGGTGCTTCAGGAAGAAATACTCGTCGCACCACTGCTTGTATTTCGGATAGACCTCGTCACCGAAGGGCGCCAGAGCATCGCGGCAAGTGCGATGGAAATGCTGCACGTCCTCGCGCTGGCCGTAATAGGGCGTCATGTCCATGCCACCGCCAAACCACCAGACCGGCTCTTCGCCCTCCTTGGTGGCGACGAAGCAACGTACGTTCATGTGCGCCGTCGGGCAATACGGATTGCGCGGATGCAGTACCAGCGACACACCCATCGCCTCCCAGGCGCGACCGGCCAGTTGCGGGCGGACGGCGGTGGCCGAAGCGGGCAGCGACTTGCCGGTGACGTGCGAGAAATTCACGCCGCCGCGCTCGAAGAAATCGCCTTCCTCGATCAGCCGGGAAATCCCGCCGCCACCCTCGGGCCGTTGCCAGCTGTCGGTACGGAAAGGCTTGTCGTCGAAGGCTTCAAGTTCGGCGACGATGCGGGCTTGCAGGTCGGTGAAATAGGTTTTGAGTTGTTGGGTGTCCATGTTTTGGGGCTTTGCTTGAGCGGTGTCTCTTGGGTTGTTTTTGCGCGGGTGGGTTCCCTTGGAAAGGCGTATTTTGAGGGTTTTGGGGGAGGGTGTGGGGCTTTTTGTTGGCTGTATGGCCCCAGCTAGGCTTGCACTGTTCAAGCGCTGCTTTCCGCCTTTACGGCGGGCGTACTTTCTTCTTGCTTCGCCAAGAAGAAAGTAGCCAAAGAAGAAGGCGACCCGAGGTCGGCGCCCGCTACGCGGGTTCCCTGCGCTACTCGTCGTGCCGGGCGGCTGGCTAAACTCGCCGCTGCGCGGCTCAGACAACGCCAGCCGAAATCCCCCGTCCCGCCTGCGTTGCTCGGCGCCTCCCACGGGGGGGGTGAAAACCGAACGTATGCTGACAAGGTTGCGATTGGTTTTTTGCCTTTTTAGGCAGTGCACCGCAGTAGTCACTATTTCCAAGGTCATTCCCGCGTAGGCGGGAATCCAGAAAAGCTTCTAACACCACGCACACCGCCTGGATTCCCGCCTACGCGGGAATGACGCAGAAGGTGTATCAGCGGCATGCGGTTTTTCGGGCCCCTTGAGAGGCGCTGAGCAACGCAGGTTGGCCGGGGGAAGTCGGCTGGCGTTGTCTGAGCCGCATCGCGGCGAGTTTAGCCAGCCGCCCGGCCAAGCGAGTAGCGGAAGGAAGTGGGCGCAAGCCCATCGCCGACCCAGGGGTGGCCCTTTCTTTGGCTACTTTCTTTCGGCCAAGCGAAAGAAAGTATGCCCGCCGTCAGGGCGGAAAGTAGCGCTTCTTCAAGTGCGTTGGTTCTGCCAGCACTTTCCGCTAAAGAACAAAAGGCCGGCCCCGGAATACTCCAGGTCACCGGCCTTCAAGGCAGCTGAGTCGAACTCAGCGATTAATCGCCCGATACCCGATGTCCTTGCGGAACTGCATTCCGTCCCAGCTGATCTGGGCCAGCGCCTCGTAGGCGCGCTTCTGCGCCAGCTTGACGTTCTCGCCCAGGGCCGTGACGCAGAGCACGCGGCCGCCGGCGGTGACGACCTTGCTGTTCTGCGTGGCGGTGCCGGCGTGGAATACGTGGCAATCTTCGCCGAAGCTGTTGCCGGCGGGTAGGCCGTGGATGACGTCGCCTTTCTTCGGAGTGTCCGGATAGTTGGCGGCGGCGAGCACGACGCCCAGCGCGACGCGTCGGTCCCATTCGGCTTCGATCTGGTCGAGGGTGCCGGCGATGCCGTGTTCGAGCAGGGTGACGAAGTTGGATTTCAGGCGGGCCAGGATCGGCTGGGTTTCCGGGTCGCCCATGCGGCAGTTGAATTCCAGGGTCTTCAGCGAGCCATCCTTGCCGATCATCAGGCCGGCGTAGAGGAAGCCGCTGAAGGGAACGCCGTCCGCCATCATGCCGCGCACGGTCGGCAGGATGATTTCGCGCATGGCCTTGGCGTGGATTTCCGGGGTGACGCAAGGGGCCGGGGAGTAGGCGCCCATGCCGCCGGTGTTCGGGCCCTGGTCGCCGTCGAAGATGCGCTTGTGGTCCTGGCTGGAAGCCAGGGCGAGCACGTTCTTACCGTCGACCATGACGATGAAGCTGGCTTCCTCGCCGTCGAGGAATTCCTCGATGACGACGCGCGCGCCGGCATCACCCAACTTGTTGCCGGAGAGCATGTCGTCGATGGCAGCATGCGCCTCTTCCAGGCTCATGGCGACGACGACACCCTTGCCGGCAGCCAGGCCGTCGGCCTTGATGACGATGGGCGCGCCCTTGCGGTCGATGTAGGCATGAGCGGCGGCAGCATCCGAGAAGGTCTCGAATTCAGCCGTCGGGATGTTGTGGCGGGCCATGAAACGCTTCGCGAAATCCTTGGAGGATTCGAGCTGGGCGGCTTCCTTGGTTGGGCCGAAAATCTTCAGGCCGCGGGCGCGGAAGACGTTCACCACGCCAGCGGCGAGCGGGGCCTCCGGACCGACGACGGTCAGGTGGATCTTGTTCTGCTCGGCGAAGTCGGCCAGGGCTTCCGGATCGGTGATGTTGACGTTCTCAAGTTCGTGCTCGCGCGCCGTGCCGGCGTTGCCGGGGGCGACGTAAACCTTCTGCAGGCCGGGCGTCTGCGCCAGCTTCCAGGCCATGGCGTGCTCGCGGCCGCCGGAACCGATTACCAGTAGTTTCATGACTGTTTCCTTTAACTTCTGATCTTGTTACTTGCACCACTGCCGTTCGCAGGGGATGCCGTCATTGTTTCCGTCCATCTTGGTTCCCGGGCAGTTTTTGAGGAACCAGGTTGCTTCTGCGCAGGACGTCATTTGTGAGCAGTAAGTCCGACCATCGCAGCGGTAGTTAGTTGTAGTTGATTCCTCGACATGCCGAATAGCCGGCGGCGCATCATCGATCAGAGGCTGTTTCGTCTGCTGTTGGTATTTGCCATAGGCTTGCCAGCCTATGGCACCAATGATCAGTAGAGCGATCAGCTTTTTCACTGATTAATGGCGGAAGTGGCGGGCGCCGGTGAAGACCATGGCGATGCCGTGTTCGTCGGCTGCGGCGATGACTTCCTCGTCGCGCATCGAGCCGCCCGGCTGGATGACGGCGACGGCACCGGCTTCGGCCAGCACGTCGAGACCGTCGCGGAACGGGAAGAAGGCATCCGAGGCGACGACCGAGCCCTTGAGCGGCAGGCCGGCATTCTGGGCCTTGATGCTGGCGATCTTGGTCGAATCGACGCGGCTCATCTGGCCGGCGCCGACGCCCAGGGTCATGCCGCCGCCACAGAAGACGATGGCGTTGGACTTGACGAACTTGGCGACGCGCTCGGCAAACAGCAGGTCTTCGATCTGCTGGGCAGTCGGCTGCACCTTGGTAACGACCTTCAGGCCGCTGGCTTGCGCGGTAAAGTCGTCAGCGGTTTGCACCAGCAGGCCGCCGCCAACGCGCTTCAATTCGAGCTTGTTGAGGTCATTGCCGAGCGGCACAACCAGCACGCGCAGGTTGGTCTTGCTAGCCAGCGCGGCCTTGGCTTCAGCGGTGAAAGACGGGGCGATCAGCACTTCGACGAAGTGCTTGCGGGCGTTCATGGCTTCAACGACATCGAGGCCGACTTCGCCGTTGAAGGCGATGATGCCGCCGAAAGCGGAGGTCGAATCGGTCTTGAAAGCCTTTTCGTAAGCGCCGAGCAGGGTGCCGTCGATGGCCACGCCGCACGGGTTGGCGTGCTTGATGATGACGCAGGCCGGGGCCTCGAAGGCCTTGACGCATTCCCAGGCGGCATCGGAGTCAGCGATGTTGTTGTAGGACAGTTCCTTGCCCTGCAACTGGGTGTAGGCGGCGATGCTGCCCGGCAGGGCGACGGTGTCGCGGTAGAAGGCAGCTTGCTGGTGCGAGTTCTCGCCGTAGCGCAGAATTTCGGTGCGGTCGAACGCCAGTTGCAGCTTGGCCGGGAAGATCGACGGAACCGGGGCGGCTTCAGCCGGCTTGGCTTCAGCGCCTTCATCGAGGCCGGTCAGCCAGTTGGCGATCATGCTGTCGTAACGGGCGGTGTGGGTGAACGCCTTCTTGGCCAGACCGAAGCGGGTGGCCAGCGCCAGTGCGCCGCCGTTGGCCTTCATTTCGGCGAGCAGCGGGGCGTAGTCTTCCGGATCGGTGACGATGGCCACACCGTTGTAGTTCTTGGCCGAGGAGCGAACCATGGCCGGGCCGCCGATGTCGATGTTCTCGATGGCGTCTTCCAGCGTTACGCCCGGCTTGGCGATGGTGGCGGCGAAGGGGTAGAGGTTCACGCAGACCAGGTCGATGGTCGGGATGCCGTGGGCTTCGATGGTCGCCATGTGCTCGGCCAGATCGCGCCGGGCCAGGATGCCGCCGTGCACCTTCGGGTGCAGGGTCTTGACGCGGCCGTCGAGCATTTCCGGGAAGCCGGTGTAGTCGCCGATTTCGGTGACGGTGAGGCCGGCGTCACGCAGCATCTTGGCGGTGCCGCCGGTGGATAGCAGCTTGACGCCTTGGGCAGCGAGGCCCTGGGCGAATTCGAGTACACCCGTCTTGTCGGAGACGGAAATCAGCGCTTGCTTGATGGTCATGATGATTTACAGAAGTGAATGTTCGGTGAGTTTCTTGCGCAGCGTGTTGCGGTTGATGCCCAGCATCTCCGCCGCCAGCGTCTGGTTGCTGCCCGCCTTGGCCAGCACCACTTCCAGCATCGGCTTTTCCACGCTCTTCAGGACCATGTCGTAGATGGCGGACGGGCTTTCGCCGTCCAGGTCCCGGAAATATTGTTCCAGTGCGTTCACGACGCACTTCCCCAGATCATGTTGGCTCATGCTGCCAACGCCTCCTCTTGTGTCTTGTTTTCTTCGTATTGCAGGTGATCGTGTTCTTCCGCGTAGCGCAGGAAAAACTCGTTCACTGATTGATGCTGCAACTCGACGGTCGGCAGCGTATTCATCACCTTGCGGAACGCCGCCGAGCCGATCAGACCCTTGGTGTACCAGGAGATGTGCTTTCTTGCGACCTTGACCCCCGTGTCCAGGCCGTAGAAATCATAAAGGTCGACGAGATGCGCCATCAGGATGGCGTGGATCTCGGAAACCGGGGCCGGCGCCATTTTTTCGCCGGTCTTCAGATAGTGTTCGATCTCGCGGAACAGCCAGGGGCGACCCTGGGCGGCGCGACCGATCATGACGCCGTCGGCGCCGGTCACGTCGAGGACGTGCTTGGCCTTTTCCGGCGTCGTGATGTCGCCGTTGGCGATGACCGGAATCTTCACCAGCGTCTTCACATAAGCGATGGTGTCGTACTCGGCTTCGCCGGTGTATTGCTGGCAGCGCGTGCGGCCGTGGATGGCGACGGCGCGGATGCCGGCGCTTTCGGCGATGCGGGCGATGTTCGGCGCATTCTTGTTGGCGATGTTCCAGCCGGTGCGGAATTTCAGCGTCACCGGCGTGTTCGGCACGGCGCCGACGACGGCGTCGAGAATCTCGCCGACCAGTTGCTCGTGCTGCATCAGCGCCGAGCCGGCCATCACGTTGCACACCTTCTTGGCCGGGCAGCCCATGTTGATGTCGATGATCTGGGCGCCGTTATCGACGTTGTGCTTGGCCGCTTCGGCCATCATCTTGGGGTCGGCCCCGGCGATCTGCACAGAAATCGGCTCGACTTCACCCGTGTGATTGGCCCGGCGCAGGGTCTTGGCGCTGCCGTAAAGCAGCGAGTTGGAGGTGACCATTTCGGAAACGGCCAAGCCGGCGCCCATCTTCTTGCACAGCTGACGGAACGGACGATCGGTCACGCCCGCCATCGGTGCAACGAAGAGATTGTTTCGCAAGGTAAAACCGGCAAATTCCATGGGCGCGCGCAGGGGGGCTAAAGCGAGGGGAAGGCGCGGATTTTACCGGAAAAGGCGCTTAAAAAATAGTCAAATTGTGAAGCTGAGTGAAAGCAGCAGGGCGAAAATCAGCTGCAAGCCGGCGGTGGCGGCCAGCAGCACGTTGAACACCGGGCCGGGCGCTTCGCGGCGGAAACGAACGATCAGTTTGATCGCCAGCGGCAGGGCGAGCAGCGGTAGCACCGCGCGCCAGCCCAGGCTGGAGAGCAAGGGCAGCAACAGGAAGGGAGCCAGCATCTCGCCGACGTAAATGTTCTGCGTGGCCGGGCGGCCGAGGTGGACGGCCAGGGTCAGCTTGCCGCTGCGCGCATCGCCGTCGAGATCGCGATAGTTGTTGACGGTAATGACGGCGGCCGCGTGCAGGCCGACCAGGCTGGCGGCGAGCAGCGCTGTCGGTGTCAGGTTCAGCGTTTGCAGGTAGTAACTGCCGCCGACGGCGATCAGTCCGAAGAAGATGAACACGAAAACTTCGCCGAGCGGCCCATAGGCGATGGGGTTCGGCCCGCCGGTGTAGGCCCAGCCGGCGGCCAGTGAGGCGAGGCCGATGGCGACGATGGGCCAGCCGCCATGCCAGACCAGATAGATGCCGCACAGGAAAGCGAGCGCGAAGCTGAGCCAGGCGCCGGTCTTAACCATGCCGGGCGATAGCCAGCCTTCAGCCGTGGCGCGCTTGGGGCCGAGACGGTTCGGTGTGTCGGTGCCGCGCAGGAAGTCGCCGACATCGTTGAACAGGTTGGTGCCGATCTGGATGAAGGCGGCGCCGAGTGCGGCGGCGAGCAGCGGCAGCCAGAGCAGTGTGCCGGTGTCGTGCCAGGCGATGGCCGAGCCGACCAGTACTGGCGAGAGCGATACGGACAGGGTCTTGGGGCGACAGGCGAGGAACCAGGCGGTGGTTTTGTTCATGCGTCAGACAATCGGGCAGACGGCGCGACTTTACTCGGGCGTCGCACCCTTGCCCTTGGCGCAGATCAAGGCCAGGCGCGGGCGCCCCAGATCATGCGCTTGGCGACGAAATGGCGGGCTGGCGGAAAGACGTCGAGGGCGAACAGGCCGAGACCGCGCGCCAGCTTGAGCGGACCGAAGTCGTTCGAGAAGGCCTTGACCACCTTGTCGGTGAACAGGGCGCCGCCGGCGCGGTCGAGTTGGCGGCTGGCGGCGTAGCTTTGCAGACTGCTGCGGTGCACACCCTTCCGGAGCAAAAAATCGGCGAGTTGCCAGGCGTCGCGCAGGCCGAGGTTGAAGCCTTGGCCGGAGACCGGGTGCAGCGTTTGCGCCGTGTTGCCGATCCACACTTCGCAACCTTTGACCAGTGCCTTGCGCATGCGCAAGGCGAGCGGGAAGCGGCTGCGCTTGCCGGGTTTGGCGAAAGTCATGCGGCGGCCGAATTGGGCCTGCAAGGCGGCGATGAAAGCCTCGTCGTCGAGCGCCATGATGGCGTCGGCCTTGGCGGGCGGTAGCGTGAAAACGATGGAGAATTCATCGCCCAAGGGCAGCAGGGCGAGCGGGCCGTCCGGGGTGAAACGCTCCCAGGCCCGGTGGCCGTGGCCGGGCGTGGGCGTCACTTCGCAGATCACGGCGTGCTGCGTGTAGTCGCTGACGGAAACGGCCGGGTCGTCGCCCGGCGTGCCTTCGGCGTGGACCAGCAGCTTGCAGCGGATGGTGCGCAATTGGCCGGCCTGGCGTAGCGACACGGTGGCGCCATCGTCGTCGGCGTGGATGTCGATGATTTCCGCTTCGGCCAGCAGGCTGTCGGCGGAAAGATTGGCGGCCAGCGCAGCGGCGAGGTCGCGGTAGCGGACGACGTAGCCGAGCGCCGGCAGCTTGTAATCAGTGCGGTCGAGCAGGGTGCGGCCGAAGCCGTCCTTCTGCGAGATGTGGATGGTTTCGATGGGCGTCGCGGAGCGGGTCGGCCAGCTCCGGATCTGCTCCAGGAGCTCACGTGCACCGTGGGAGAGGGCCAGAGCGCGCGGGTCGGCCTGCAAGGCCGCCGGCGGGTGGCGGTCGAGCAGCAGCGAGGTCTGACCACCGGCGGCGAGCGCCAGGTGCAGCGTCATGCCGACCGGGCCGGCGCCGACGATCAGGATGTCGACGTTTTCAACGGCGGAATCAGTCACGGCGCATGACCTCCTCGATCTCGGCGACGGTCTTCGGTGCGCTGGTGTAGATGTCGCAACCGGTTTCCGTGATGCGCACGTCGTCTTCGATGCGGATGCCGATGCCGGCCAGCGCTTCGGGGATGTCGTCGGCCGGGCGGATGTAGAGGCCAGGTTCGACGGTGACGGTCATGCCGGGGTGCAAGGTCGTCCACTGGTCGCCGACCTTGTATTCGCCGGCGTCGTGCACGTCCAGCCCCAGCCAGTGGCCGGTGCGGTGCATGTAGAAGCGGCGGTAGTCGCCTTTTTCGATCAGGTTGTCGAGGTTGCCGGTGAGCAACTTGAGGTCGATCAGGCCCTGGGTCAGCACGCGGACAGTGGCGTCGTGCGCTTCCATGAAATGGCGGCCGGGCGCGGTGGCGGCGAAGGCGGCGTTCTGGGCGGCGAGGACGATTTCGTATACGTCCTTCTGCGCCGCGTTGAAGCGGCCGTTGACCGGGAACGTGCGGGTGATGTCGGCGGCGTAGCCCTCGATTTCGCAGCCGGCGTCGATCAGCACCAGCGTGTTGTCGTTGAGCAGCTTGTTGTTCTCGACGTAGTGCAGCACGCAGGCGTTGGCTCCGCCGGCGACGATGGGCGTGTAGGCGTGGGCATCGGCGCCGCGGCGGCGGAATTCGTAGGTCAGCTCGGCTTCCAGCTCGTATTCGGCCATGCCGGGGCGGCAGGCGCGCATGGCGCGGGCGTGGCCGGCGCTGGCGATATCGGCGGCGCGCTGCTGGATGGCGGCTTCGGTGCTGTCCTTGACCAGGCGCATGCTGTCGAGTTCAAAGCGCAAGTCGTGGATGGCGCGCGGGGCGCGTTTGCCGGCGCGGGTCTGGGCGCGCACGGCGTTCAAAGCCTTGGCGATGCGCGCATCCCATTCGGCGTCGTGGCCGACGGCGTGCCACAGTGTGTCGCGGTCGACCAGCAGTTCCGGCAGCTTCTTGTCGAGTTGCTCGATCGGGTAGGCGGCATCGAAGCCGAAAGCGGCCTTGGCGGCTTTCGGGCCGTAGCGGTAGCCGTCCCAGATCTCGCGTTCTTCATGCTTCTCGCGACAGAACAGGATGGACTTCGGCCGTTTGCCGCCGACCAGCACGACCACCGCTTCAGGCTCGGGAAAACCGGTCAGGTACCAGAAGTAGCTGTCGAAACGGTAGGGGTGATGCGCATCGCGGTTGCGGATGACCTCGGGCGCGGTCGGCACGATGGCGACCCCATCGCCGATGGTTTTCAGCAGGCGTTTGCGGCGGGCGAGAAAGTGGGCGTGGGTCATGCGGTTCTCAATTCCTGATCCAGTTCGGCGAGGCGTTGCGGTGTTCCTACATCGACCCAGTGGCCGGCGAAGCGTTCCCCGGTCAGCGTGCCGGCGGCGATGGCGGCGTCGAGCAGGGGGCGCAGTTTCATCGGTTGGCCGGGGGGTACATCGCGGAACATCGCGGGCGAGAAAACGCCGATGCCGGCGTAGGTAAGTGTTTGCTCACCGTGGGCGTAAACGACGCGTTCGTCGTCCAGGCTGAAATCGCCGCTGGTGTGGTGCGCCGGGTTGGCGACGAGCAGCAGGTGGGCCGCTGCTGCGGTGCACGGGCGAAAATGAGCAAAATCCACGTCGCACCAGACGTCGCCGTTAACGACCAGAAAATCTTCGTCGCCGAGCAGCGGCAGGGCCTGGGCGATGCCGCCGGCGGTTTCCAGCGCGCCCGGTGGTTCGGGGGAGTAAGCGATGCGCAGCCCCCACCGCGAACCGTCGCCGAGCGCCTGCTCGATCTGCGCGCCGAGGTGGGCGTGGTTGATGACGATCTCGCGAAAGCCTGCCGCCGCCAGTTTTTCCAGATGCCAGACGATGAGCGGCTTGCCGCCGGCGACCAGCAAGGGCTTGGGCGTGTGGTCGGTGAGCGGCCGCATGCGTTCGCCGCGGCCAGCGGCAAGGATCATCGCCTTCATTTACTTGTGGCGATAGCCGATCTGCTCGGTCTGACCATCCAGTTTGTCGAGCAGGTTGAGCAGGGGTTTGAGTTGCAGGTAGCGGCTGGCGGTTTTCTTGGCGTAGTTCATGAAGCGTGGCAGGTCTTCGACGTATTTGTCCTTGCCGTCGCGATACTTGAGGCGGCAGAAGATGCCGAGCACCTTGAGGTGGCGTTGCAGGCCCATCAGTTCGTATTCGCGCCAGAACGCGCCGAAATCCTCGCGTACCGGCAGGCCGGCGGCGCGGGCTTTCTCCCAGTAGCGGACGACCCAGTCGATTTCCTGTTCTTCATCCCAGGAGATGAAGGCGTCGCGGAAGAGCGAGACGACGTCGTAGGTGATCGGGCCGTAAACGGCGTCCTGAAAATCGATGATGCCCGGCGTCAGGCGCTCGGCGCTTTCGACCACCATCAGGTTGCGCGGCATGAAGTCGCGATGGACGAAGACCTTGGGCTGGTTGAGCGCCGAGTTGATCAGGAACTTGAAGCTGCGGTCGAGCAGCGTCTTCTCTTCGTCGCTGAGTTGCACACCGAGGTGGCGGCCGACGAACCATTCCGGGAAAAGATCAAGTTCGCGGCGCAGCAGATGACCGTCGTAGGGCGGCAGCGTGGCGGCGGTGGAGCTTTTTTGCCACTGGACCAGTACGTCGAGAACCGGGCGGATCATTAGGTCGGCCAGCGACAGGTCGGCGTTCAGGGCATCGAGATAGCCGATACGGCCAAGGTCGGTGAGGACCAGGAAGCCGTTGTCGAGGTCCTTGTCGAGGATGCGCGGCGCGGCGAGGTCGGCTTTGGCGAGCAGGCCGGCGACGTGGATGAAGGGTTTGCAGTCTTCTTTTTCCGGCGGTGCGTCCATCAGGATGCGTGTTTCGCCGTCCGGCCAGGTTAGGCGGAAATAGCGGCGGAAACTGGCGTCGGCGGAAGCCGGGGTGATCTGGACGTTCTGGTTGGGGAAGCGTTGGGCAACCCAGTCGGTCACCAATTGATCGCGCGTCGATGCGGTCATAAGCGGGTAAGGGAGTGTTCGTTGTAAAATGCTGCGATTTTAACACTCGGGTTCCGGTCGTCTCCGGCTCGACACTTCACTTCGCCAATGCCCGGTTACGCCCGACGTCCTCTCGCCGTGTTGATTTGCTGCCTCTTCGCCGGGGTGCAGGTGGGCCATGCCGCGGTGGATACGGCGGCGGCCGGACGGGTTGCAGCCGCGGCGACAGGAGACAGCGAGGGCGTGACCAAAACGCCAAACGCATTGGCGCTGGACGATACACCGCCGTTGAAATTGCGCTCCGAACGCAAGTTCAACGTCCTGGGTAAAAAGAAAGCCCCGGCGGCGGAACAGGTCGGTCTGGACAATCCGATGCAGCTGAAGAAGGACGACCAGTATCCGCTCTTCATTGTGGCCGACCAGGTCGAAGGGCGTGCTGACGATTCCACCGAGGCGGAAGGTAATGTCGAACTGCGCCGGGCCAATGCCCTGATGTTCGCCGACCGGGTTGTCTATCGGCCGCTTGACGATGAAATCGAGGCCAAAGGTAATGTCCGCCTGTTGCAGGACGGAGCTGAAATCGAAACGCCTTACCTGCGCATGAAGATGGCCGAGCAGATCGGTTTTACCGAGCATGCGACGTATCGCATCGTGCGCGAGGTGCCGAGCAAGTTTTACCGTACGACGCAACCGGTGATTACCGTGGCTTCGACCAACGTCACCACGTCCGGGGCGCCGATGATGCTCAATGTGCCCAATACTTATGGCTTGCCGACGACAGCCCCCTTGCGGCGGCCATCCGAGGCCAATGGTGAGGCCGAGCGCATCGATTTCGAGGGTGAAAACCAGTTCAAATTGAGCTCATCGACTTACTCGACTTGTAAACCAAGCCAAGCGGATTGGTACCTGAAGTCGGCCGAGATGCATCTCGACTATGACGAAAATGTAGGAGAAATGAGCGATGCCTCCCTGTGGTTCAAGGGGGTGCCGATCTTCTACACGCCGACGGGGTCGTTTGCCCTGAATTCCGAGCGACGTTCCGGCTTTTTGCATCCGTTTTTCTCGACTTCGACCAAGAACGGTTTTGACATCAGCTTTCCGTTCTATTGGAACATCGCCCCCAACTACGACGCGACCTTCTATCCGCGCTACATGACCAAACGCGGTTTCCAGCTGGGCGCCGAGACGCAGTATCTGGATTACAACTATCGCGGTACGGCGCGCGCGGAAATCCTGCCCAATGATGAACTCGAGAACAAGCGTCGCTACGCCTATCAGTGGCAACATCAGCATAATTTCGGTAATGGCGTTTCGGGTGCGATCAACTGGAACGGTGTGTCGGATGACTACTATTGGGAGGATATGTCGTCCCGATTGATCAGCACCTCGCAGACACAGTTGCCCAGGCAGCTGCAGTTGGCTTACACGCCTGCACCGTGGTTAACGACCAATATCCAGACCCTGCGTTACCAGACGCTACAGCCAGATCCTGACAACCCGATCACTCGTCCATATTTCCTTGAGCCGCAGTTGAATCTGCTGGCTTACAAGCCGAACGTGATGATGACCGACCTTGCCGTGACCGGTCAGTATTCGCGCTTCACCCACCCGGACAAGGTCGACGGCGACCGTTTGGTGTTTTATCCGCAGGTTTCCTTGCCCATCATCAGCCCTGCCTTCCAGATCACACCGAAGTTTGGCGTACACATGACACGCTACTCGTTGGAGCAACAGACAGTCGGTGAGCCGAACCAGATGAGTCGCACCCTGCCGATATTCTCGCTCGATTCGACCATGGCACTGGAGCGCGAGAGCGACTTTTTTGGTCACGAATACATACAGACGCTAGAGCCGCGCCTGTATTACGTGCGCATACCCTATCGCGACCAGAGCAAGATTCCGGTTTTCGATTCCGGGGTGACCGACTTCAATTTCGCCCAGATCTTTGCAGAAAACCGCTATAGCGGCTATGACCGGATCAACGACGCCAATCAGTTGACGGCCGGGGTGACGACGCGGATTCTCGATGCTACGACCGGTGTCGAGAAATTCAAGGCCATGTTCGGCCAGCGCTATTACTTTGCCCCACAGCGTGTGACGATTACCGGTGAAACTGCGCGGCAACATGATTTCTCGAATATCGTTGCTGCCGTCAATGGGCTGGTTGCGCCCAAAACCTATATGGATCTGGCGTGGGAATACAACTACCGGGCCAATACCAACGAGCGTTTCTCGGCCGGGATGCGTTATCAGCCCGACTACGGCAAGGTACTGTCGGCCAGCTATCGTTATGCCTATGACTCCACGACCCTGAAGTCGACCGTCGACCAGATCGACCTTGCCGGACAGTGGCCGATTGCCGCCAACTGGTATGCCGTGGGTCGCTACAATTGGTCTTTGAAGGACCAGCAACTGCTCGAAGCGATCGGCGGTTTCGAATACAACGCCGGTTGCTGGGCAGTTCGCGCCGTCGTTCAGCGTCTGGAGGCCGTTTCCGGTACGCCGAGCACCAATTTCTTCCTGCAACTCGAACTCAACGATTTCGCCAGCATCGGCTCCAATCCCATTGGTATGCTGCGGCGTGTCATTCCAGGCTACGGCAAGAGCAATGAATTGCCGGGCAACAATCTGATGTCCAATCCATGAGCGCCATGAAAAATCTGATCAGCCAGCTTGCCATTCTGCTTTGCTGCACCCTCGCCTTGTCGGTGTCGGCTGCGCCGCGCGACGAACCGGTCGAGGCTGACCGTATCGTGGCCGTCGTCGGCAGCGATGTGATCACCTATTACGAACTGCAGGCGCGACTGGCGACCGTACTCAAGCAATTGCAGAAACAAGGTACGCCGCTGCCGCCTCAGGATGTTCTCGAGCGCCAGATGCTTGAACGCATGATCATGGAAAAGGCGCAATTGAACTATGCGCGCGATGGCGGCATGAAGGTGGACGATGTCCAACTCGATCAGGCGATCAATCGCATTGCAGCCAACAACAAACTGTCGTTGCCACAGTTCCGCCAGGTGCTGGAGAAAGATGGTGTTCCTTACGCCAAGTTCCGCGAGGAAATCCGCAACGAAATGGTCATGACCCGACTGCGCGAGCGCGAGGTGGATAACAAGCTGGTCGTTTCCGATGGCGAGATCGACAACTATCTGGCCGAGCAGAAGGCTGGCGGAGGAGCAAACGAAGAATATCAATTGGCTCATATTCTTTTACGTGCCCCGGAATCTGCCTCGCCGGAACAACTGCAAAAACTGCGTTTGCGCGGCGAGCAAGCCTTGAATCGGGCAAAGGCCGGTGAGAACTTTGCTGAATTGACGGCAGCCTTTTCCGATGCGCCGGATGCACTGCAAGGGGGTAACCTGGGATGGCGTCCCTTGAGCCGGCTGCCTGGCTTGTATGCCGAAGCGGCGGCTCGTATGAGGGACGGGGAAGTCAGCCCCCTCCTGCGCTCGTCTGCGGGTTTTCATATCGTCAAGTTGATCGGCAAGCGCGGCAGTAGCGATACCGTTTCCATTCAGCAGACGCTGGTGCGCCATATTCTCATTCGCGTGAACGAAGTGGTTTCGGAACGTGAAGCTCGGCACAAGTTGCAGATCGTCCGCGAACGCATCCAGAACGGTGCCGATTTCGCCGAACAGGCGCGCCTCTATTCGCAGGATGGTTCGGCGGCCAAGGGCGGTGAGTTGGGCTGGATGAATCCGGGTGATACCGTGCCGGAGTTCGAGCAGCCGATGAACGCCCTGAAACCGGGCGAACTCAGCGAAGTCGTCCAGTCGCCCTTCGGCATGCACCTGATCCAGGTGATGGAGCGTCGCGAGCGTGACGTGTCGGTCGAGCGTCAGCGCGGCGCCGCCCGTCAGGCGCTGCGCGAGCGCAAGCTCGACGAAGCCTACCAGGACTGGCTGCGCCAGTTGCGCGATCGCACCTACGTCGAAAACCGCCTCGAAGAGAAGTAATGCGCCCAGTCATCGCGGTCACCAGCGGCGAGCCGGCCGGCATCGGCCCGGAACTTTGCCTGCGCCTGGCCGGCTATCAGGGTGAGGCCAGGCCGGTCATTCTTGGGGATCGTGATTTGCTGGCTGAGCGTGTGCGGCAACTGGGCATCGATGTCGAATTGCGTGATTTTTGCCCGAAAAGCGATGTGCACCGCAGCAGTCTGGAAATCATCCATGTCCCGCTCGCCGTGCCATCGGTCGCCGGGCAGCTGGAGGCGCGCAACGGCGCTTACGTCCTCGCCTTGCTTGATCGGGCGCTGGCCGGCTGCGTCAGCGGCGAATTCGCCGCGATGGCCACCGCCCCGGTGCACAAGGCCGTGATCAACGAAGCCGGCGTCCATTTCACCGGCCACACCGAATACCTCGCCGAGAAAACCGCAACGCCGCTAGTCGTCATGATGCTGGCCGGCGACACCCCGCGCGGGCCGCTGCGGGTGGCGCTGACCACGACGCACCTGCCGCTGAAGGACGTTCCGGCCGCCATCACGCCAGCTATTTTGGAGCAGACGCTGCGTATCCTGCATGCCGACCTGCGCGGTAAGTACGGTATCGCCGAGCCGCGTATCCTGGTCGCCGGCCTTAATCCGCATGCCGGCGAGGGCGGCTATCTCGGCATGGAAGAAATCGAAGTCATCACCCCGGTGCTGGAAAAACTGCGCGGCGAGGGCATGCTGCTTTCCGGGCCGTATCCGGCCGACACCATGTTCACCCCGCCGGTGCTCGCCAAGGGCGATGCCGTGCTGGCCATGTATCACGATCAGGGGCTGACCGCCCTCAAGTACGCTACCTTCGGGCACGGCATCAACGTCACCCTGGGCCTGCCCATCATCCGCACCTCGGTCGATCACGGCACGGCGCTGGAATTGGCCGGTACCGGCCAGGCCGATCCGGGTAGTCTGTTCGAAGCCGTCGCCGAGGCGGCACGCATGGCATCACGAAAGAAACTATGAAGCGCCACGTCGCTCGTAAAAGATTCGGCCAGAATTTTCTGGTCGACACCGGCATCATCGCCGGCATCATTTCCGCCATCGATCCCAAACCGGACGACGTGCTTATTGAAATCGGTCCCGGCCTCGGTGCGATTACCGAACCGCTGATGCAGCGCCTGCCGCATCTGCATGTCGTCGAAATCGACCGCGACCTGATTGCCCGCCTGAAGAAGCAGCATCCGCGGGAACGCATGACCATTCACGAAGGCGATGCGCTGGCCTTCGATTTCGCCTCCGTTGGCAACCGTCTGCGCTTGGTTGGTAACCTGCCCTACAACATCTCGACGCCGCTGCTCTTCCATCTCGCGTCCTACGCCGAGATCGTCAACGACATGCACTTCATGTTGCAGAAGGAAGTCGTCGAGCGCATGGTTGCCGTGCCGGGCGATTCGGAATTCAGCCGCATCTCGGTGATGCTGCAATACCGCTTCTACATCGAGTGGCTGATCGACGTGCCGCCTGAAAGCTTCGACCCGCCGCCCAAGGTGCAATCGGCCGTCGTCCGGCTGATTCCCAAACCGGCGAGCGAGTTGCACGCCAAGAGTCACGACAAACTGGCGAAGGTGGTGCAGGCCGCCTTCTCGCAGCGACGCAAGATGCTGCGCAATACGCTGAAGGGCATCCTGAGCGATGCCGATTTCGTCGGGCTGAACATCGATCCGACCCGTCGCGCCGAGGATATTTCGGTCGACGATTACGTCCGCATCGCCAACTTCCTGCCGTAAAAAAAACCCGCCGGCGGCGGGTTTCTAGAGCGAGGACGAGAGTCTCAGTCCTTCTTCATCGGGCAGGTGCTCATGCCGAGCAGCGGATACATCGGGCACCAGCCCATCAGGCCGGTGGCCAGGGGAACAATGCCGATCCAGGCCCAGATCGGGCCGCCCATGACCGCCCAGGCAACCAAGGCAATGCCGGCCACGATACGCAGGATTTTGTCGATACCGCCAACGTTTGGTTTCATGATGTGTTCTCCATTCGGTTTGTAGACGGTACGAAATTTAGCGCCGGGCAGCGCCCAGGTATGTAACCTGGGTCACACAGTCGCCAGTTTTTGCAGGCCATCGCTGTCGGTCAGCGTGATCTGTTCGCGGCCGAGGGTGACCAGCCCCTGCGCCGCGAAGCCCTTGAGCAGGCGGCTGACGATCTCGCGCACGCTGCCCAATTCATCGGCCAGTTGCTGGTGCGTGGCGTTGATGGTCGTTTCGTTGCGCGCCAGCAGCAGCTTGGCCAGACGCTGGTCGAGGCGGGCGAAGGCGACTTCCTCGACCAGTTGCATCAGTTCCGAGATGCGCTCGGCGAACAGGTGGAAGATGAAATCGCGGAAGGGCGGATGCTCGGCCAGCAGCGTAGCGAAGGCCGGAGCCGGCACGATGAGCAGGGTCAGCGGGGTCTCGGCAATGCCGCGGGCGTTGTAATCGGTGTGCCCGAGCAGGCAGCTTGAGGTGATGATGCAGGAACCGCCCGGCGCGACGCGATAAAGCATCAACTCGCGGCCGTTCGGCGCCTGCTTGACTACCTTGATGCTGCCGTCGAGCAGCAGCGGGAAGCCTTGACAGGGCTGATGCTCGGCGAAGACCTGGGTACCGGCCGGCAAGTGGATGGGCTGCAAGGGCGTCAGTAACCGGGCCAGACCTTCGGCCGCGAGGCCGGCCAGGGCAGGGTACATTTTTTTGATTTTTTCGCCGTGCACCGCAGCAGTCATCATTCGGCGCTCAGCGTGGCCCAAACCGGCGCGTGGTCGGAGGGACGCTCGCGTTTGCGCGGCGCACGGTCGATGCCGGCCGCGGTACAGCGTTCGGCCAGCGGTTTGGAGAGCAGCACGTGGTCGATACGCAGGCCGAGATTCTTGGGGAAGCCGAGGTTGCGGTAGTCCCACCACGAAAAGGTTTTGTCCGGCTGCTCAAAGAGGCGGAAGCTGTCGCTCAGGCCGAGGCCGATGAAGCGCCGGAAGGCTGAGCGCTCAGGCTCCGAGCACAGGATCTGCCCGGCCCAGGCCTGCGGGTCGTGTACATCGCGGTCATCCGGAGCAATGTTGTAGTCGCCGCACAGGGCAAGCTTCGGATACTTGGCCAGTTCCTCGTCCAGCCAAACGGCCAGCGCATCGAGCCAGCGCAGCTTGTAGTCGTACTTGTCGCTACCCACTGCCTGTCCGTTCGGCATGTAGGCACAAACGATGCGCGCGCCGTTCACCGTGCCGGAGATCAGGCGCTTCTGCTCGTCGGGAAAATGCGGGTTGCCGCAGACGACATCTTCGATCGGTGCACGGGCGAGCAGGGCAACGCCGTTGTAGGTCTTCTGCCCCGAAAAGGCCACCTGATAGCCGGCCGCTTCGATTTCGGCACGCGGAAAGTTATGGTCTTCGAGCTTCAATTCCTGCAAGCACAAGGCATCCGGCTGTGCTTCGGCGAGCCAGTCGAGCAGGTGCGGCAGGCGGACTTTCAGCGAATTGACGTTCCAGCTGGCGATTTTCACTTCTTGTCGTCCGCTTTCTTGGCGCCGTAGGGGGCGGTTTTCGGGTAGCCGGCGAGGTCGAGCAGGTTGTTGTAGGCCCCCGCCTCGAAGCCGCGCTGACGCTGGTTGCCCACCTTGATCACCGGCACGAATGCATCGCCGACCAGTTGTTTTAGCTCTTCGGCATCCTCAGGCTTTTGCACGACCTTTTCGGAAAACGGCACACCGCGCGAGTTCAGCAGGTCGCGTGCCTGCTTGCACGAGTCGCCACAGTCATTCGAGGTGTAGAGCACGACCGGGAAGGCTTCCATGGCCTTCTTGACCGAGAAGGGCAGGTTGTCGTCGGCCTGGGCCGTGTCGCTGCTCTTGCTCACTTTCTTGGCCAGGCCGGTCGGCGGGGTGTCGGAAATCACCGTGCGGCCGGCCGAGTCGGTCCATTTGTAGGTTTGGGCGAAGGCGGCCGAGCAGGCCAGGACGAGCGAAAGCAGTACGATGCTGCGCATGATGGTCTCCCTGAACGTTACGCGGCAATCATACCGCTATGCCGCAACAATGCGTCAGGGCTCGGCTCACGGCCGCGGAAAGCCTTGAAGTTTTCCAGCGCCGGGCGCGAACCACCCTTGGACAGGATTTCGTCCAGGTAGCGCTTGCCGACCACCGGGTCGAAGGGATTGCCAGCCTCTTCGAAAGCCGCGTAGCAGTCGGCCGACAGCACTTCCGCCCACTTGTAGCTGTAGTAGCCAGCGGCGTAGCCGCCGCCGAAGATATGTGAAAAGCTGTTCGGGAAGCGATGCCATTCCGGCGGCACGAGTACGGCGACTTCGTCGCGCACCTCGCGGATCAGGTCCATGACCGTCCGCTCGCCCTTGGGGTCGAATTCGCAGTGCAGGCGCATGTCGAATATCGAGAATTCCAGCTGGCGCACCGTCATCATGCCGCTCTGGAAATTCTTGGCCGCCAGCATCTTGTCGTACAGCGCGCGCGGCAGCGGCTCGCCGCTGTCGACATGGGCGGTCATGCCCTGCAGCACTTCCCATTCCCAGCAATAGTTTTCCATGAACTGCGAAGGCAGTTCGACGGCGTCCCATTCGACGCCGTGGATGCCCGAGACGCCCAGTTCGGTGCCGCGCGTCAGCAGGTGGTGCAGGCCGTGGCCGGCCTCATGGAACAGCGTGATCACTTCGTCGTGGGTGAAGGTGGCGGGCTTGCCGCCCACCGGGCGGGCGAAATTGCAGTTCAAGTAAGCGATCGGTTTCTGGATGCCGCCAGCCTGGTGTTTGCGCGAGCGCGCTTCGTCCATCCAGGCACCGCCACGCTTCGTCTCGCGGGCGTAGAGATCCATGTAGAACTGGCCGACCAGCTCGCCGGCCGGCGTTTCGATCCGGTAGAAACGCACGTCCTCGTGCCAGACCGGAGCGCTATCGAGCTTCACCTGCAGGCCGAACAGGCTTTCGATGACCTTGAACAGACCACCGACGACCTTGGGCTCGATGAAGTACTGCTTCACTTCCTGCGCCGAAAAGGCATAGCGGGCTTGTTGCAGCTTCTCGGAAACATAGGCCGCGTCCCAAGGCTGGAAATCGGCGATGCCAAGTTCGTCCTTGGCGAAAGCGAGCAGTTCGGCCATGTCCTTCTCGGCGAAGGGCTTGGCCTTCTTCGCCATGTCGCGCAGGAAGGCAAGCACTTGCACCGGTGTGTCAGCCATTTTTGGCAGCAGGGACACTTCGGCGAAATTGGCGAAGCCGAGCATCTTGGCGTCTTCCTCGCGCAATTCGAGGATGCGCTTCATCAGCGGGCCATTGTCCCATTCCGGCTTGGAATAGCCGTTGTCGATCTCGGCGGCGCGGGTCGCATAGGCGCGGTACATGCGGGCGCGCAGCTCGCGGTTGTCGGCATATTGCATGACCGGGCCGTAGGAGGGGGCGTGCAGCGTGAACTTCCAGCCGTCGACGCCGGCCTTCTGGGCGACTTCGCGGGCGGCCTCCTTGGCGTAATCGGGCAGGCCGGCGAGTTGGGCTTCGTCGGTGACGACTTCGGCAAAGGCGTTGGTCGCGTCGAGCAGGTTTTCGGAGAACTTGGCAGCGAGTTGTGACAGTTCCTCCATGATGGCCTGGAAGCGCGGCTTCCGGTCTTCCGGCAGTTCGGCACCCCCGAGGCGGAAATCGCGGATTTCGTTGTCGACGATCTTCTTCTGCTCGGCATTCAGCGTGGCGTATTCGGGGCTGGCCTTCAGCGCACGGTACTTGTCGAACAGCTTCAGGTTCTGGCCGAGCTCGGTATAGAAGCGCGACACCTCCGGCAGCATTTCGTTGTAGGCCTCGCGCCAGGCCGGCACGTCGTTCACCGAGTGCAGGTGGCCGACCACGCCCCAGGCGCGGCCCAAGCCTTCCAGGCCATCGGACAACGCGCCAGCGAAGTCTGACCAGGTCGCGGGCGTGCCCTCGGCCGTCAGGCGCTCGATCAGGCTGCGGCCGTCGGCCAGCAATTGGGTGATGGCGGGTTTGACGTGTTCCGGCTGGATCAGATCGAAGCGGGGCAGGTCGGTGAAGTCGAGCAGGGGATTGGTCGCGTTGGTCATGGTCGTCGGGGCAATAAAAACGGGCGGTCTGTGCCGCCCGTCCGGTTGGCTGGTATCGGGGTCTATTCTACTAGCTCGCGGTAGGCATGCCACGAGGCGTGGCCGAGTATCGGCATGATCACGATCAGTCCGAACAACAGCGTGGCGAAGCCGAGCAGTGTCAGTGTGACAATGAGCAAGGCCCAGCCGATTAGCGGCCAGAAGTTGCCGATGAAGACACGCAGGCTGGTGGCGATGGCCGTTGGCGCATCGGCGTCGCGATCGAGCATCAACGGCACTGAAACAACGGTGCCGGCGAAGACCAGCAAGGCAAGGAGGGCGCCGGCGGCGAACCAGGTGGCGGTAAAAGTCAGGTGCTCGCCGGCAAAAATGATTTCGTTCAGGAAGATGGCACCGCTGGCCGGCGAGTCGACAGCAACCAGCGCGAACGCCACGGCCGATACGCGTTCCCAGAAGAGCGAAATCAGGCCGAGGATCAGGCCGAAGAAAAGCAGCGATTCGCCGTTACGGCGGAAGCAGCGCAGCGAGTCGATGAAGAGCAGGCGTTCACCGTTGGCCAAGGAGCGGCTCAGCTCGTAAAGCCCGGCGGCGAGCAGCGGGGCGACCAAAAAGAAGCCGGAGATCGCCACGCTCAACAGGTGCGGCTGATCGAGCGCAGCGAGAATGATCAGGTCGCCAGCCAAGGCAAACAGCAGGCCGTAGGCCAGCGATGGCAGCGGGTTGGCCTTCAGGTCGGACCAACCGGCCGCTATCCAGGCCAAAGGACGGTTCGCGGCGATCTTGCGTGTCCGCGGTAGCGGCGAAGAGAGCGGCGAATGATCGAAGCTGGGGTTCATGGTGGCCTCCATTTCTGCTCGACACCTTGCTTCGACCGTTTTCCCCAGGGTGGGTTCGCAAAAAGCAAAACGCCCGCTCAAGGCGGGCATTTGTTGTAGCGCTGGGTCGATTACAGCGTCTTGCCGGTCAGGCGCTCGTAGGCCTCGATGTACTTGGCGCTGGTGCGGGCGATGACGTCGGCCGGCAACTTGGGGCCGGGCGCCTTCTTGCCCCAGTCCAGGGTTTCCAGGTAGTCGCGTACGTATTGTTTGTCGTAGGACGGCGGGTTCTGGCCTTCGACGTACTGGTCGGCCGGCCAGAAACGGGAAGAGTCCGGGGTCAGCGCTTCGTCGATCAGGTGCAGGGTGCCGGCCTTGTCGATGCCGAACTCGAACTTGGTGTCGGCGATGATGATGCCACGGCCCTTGGCGTAGGCGGAGGCTTCTTCGTACAGGCGCAGGGCGGCGATGCGGGCTTCGTCAGCCAGGCCGGCCCCATTTTTGCCCGTTCCGGCCAGTGCACCGCAGAGGTCGGCCGCGCAGTTGGCCTGGGCGGTGGCGAAGGAGACATTTTCGTCGTGGTCGCCGACAGCAGCTTTGGTGGCCGGGGTGAAGATCGGTGACGGCAGCTTGGCGGCCATTTTCAGGCCGGCCGGCAGCGCGATGCCGCAGATGGCGCCGGTTTGCTGGTAGTCCTTCCAGCCGGAGCCGATGACGTAGCCGCGAACGACGGCCTCGATCGGCAGCGGACGCAGGCGCTTGACGACGACGGCGCGGCCGCGCACCTGGTCGCGCTCGTTTGGGGCGACGACGGATTCGGGATCGACGCCGGTCAGCTGGTTGGGGACGATGTGGCCGAGTTTTTCAAACCAGAAGTCAGCGACGGCGGTCAGCACTTCGCCCTTGCGCGGAATCGGGTCCGGCAGGATGACGTCGAAGGCGGACAGGCGGTCGGTGGTGACGATGAGCAGCTTTTCGTCGTCGATCGCGTAGATGTCGCGGACCTTGCCCTTGGAAATGAGCGGCAAGCTGGTGATGGTGGATTCAAAAAGCGGAGCGGCCACGGTCGGGTTCCCGGTAAGCAAAAGCGTAATTATAAATCAGTGTGCCTCACCTTCCTCGGCGGCGAGTTTCTTGTGCATCTTGCGCGTGCCCCAGGCAAGCAGGCCGGCGATCAGCGGGATGGAAATCGCCGTGATCACGTCGGTGTTGAGGTGATGCAGTTCCTTGGTGCCCTTGGCCAGGTATTGCACCAGTTGCGAGCCGTAGTAGGTCAGGACGACGACCGACAGGCCTTCGACGGTTTCCTGCAGGCGCAATTGCAGCTTGGCGCGGCGGTTCATCTGCGACAGCAGTTCCTGGTTCTGGCGTTCCAGTTCCATGTCGACGCGGGTGCGCAGCAGCTGGCTGGTACGGGCGATGCGGGCCGACAGCTCTTCCTGACGGCGGGCGATGGCGGCGCAGGTGTTGAGAGCGGGCGCCAGGCGGCGCTCCATGAAACCCTTGATGGTCGGGTAACCCGAAACACGGGTTTCCTTGAGTTCGCCGATGCGCTGCTGGACCAGGCGGTAGTAGGCTGCGGCGGCGCCGAAACGGAAGGTGGTGTTGGCCACCGAGTGCTCGATTTCGGCAGCCAAGCGGGTCAGGTCGGCCAGCACGGCGCGTTCGTCAGCCGGATTGGCGGCACTGACCATGCGGTCGATCAGTTTGGCCAGATCGGCTTCAGCCCGGTTGAGCAGCTTCCCGACCGACTTGGCGATCGGGAAGGCGAGCAGGGCCATGATGCGGTAGGTCTCGATCTCGAGCAGGCGCTGGATGGTCCGGCCGGTACGCAGCTTGCCCATGCTCTCGTCGATCACGGTGAATTTGGAAAAGCCGTCGTGGATGCGGAAATCGGTGAACAGCCAGGCGGCCTGGCCGGCGATTTGCGAGACGATCTGGGTATCGCTGGCTTCGGCATTGCTGCTCAGGTGCCAGATGATTTCGGTCGGGTTGGGCGAACCGTTGACCAGCAGCTCGAGATGGCTGGCGCTGATGACCTGGCCGGGAATGCCTTGCAACCACTCGGCCGGCACCACGTCCAGCGCCGTCTCGCCGCTGCGGGGCGGCTTGTTCGGCTTGCTGAAGAAGGTGTAAGTCGAGAACTCGCCGTGCAACTCCCATTTCAGCTTGAAACTGCCGCAATCGATGATCAGATGGGCCGCCTCGGCGCTCGGCTCGACCGGCAACCCCAGGCGCTCGTAGAGGGCGCCCAGGTGGCTGCGCTCTTCAACGAGTTCGTGCGTTTCGCGTGTGCAGGCGATGAAGCTGATCAGCGCGGGCGCTTCGAGCGGAATCGGCGGGCGGGTGTGCACCTCGTCGTTGAGGCGCTGGCGCGAGGAGTGTTGGCTCAGTTCGTAGGGCATGCCGCAGGAAATGGGGGTGATGTTGCGATGCGACAATTTACCCTAAATCCCTTCCCGTTGAGCAAGCGGCAGGCCGCTTGTGCTCACTCGACCAGGCGGTCGCGTCGGGCGAGGCCGGGAAAGAGGCGCAGCCAGAGCAGCGCAATGACGACCGTGCCGATGCCGCCGAGGACGACCGAGCCAACCGGCCCGAGCAGCGCTGCGGTGGCGCCCGATTCGAATTCGCCGAGTTGATTGGACGCCCCGATGAAAATCGAATTCACCGCCGACACACGGCCGCGAATCTCGTCCGGCGTATCGGCCTGAACCAGCGTCTGGCGGATGACCACGCTGATATT
This sequence comes from Azonexus sp., assembly GCA_041904995.1. Classification (GTDB taxonomy): domain Bacteria; phylum Pseudomonadota; class Gammaproteobacteria; order Burkholderiales; family Rhodocyclaceae; genus Azonexus. The sequence goes on along the minus strand of JAYRMB010000002.1, from coordinate 330,343 downwards.
GTCGACGGCGCCCGTAACGGCCAGGGCAAGCAGGGAGAGGCCGAAACTGGTCGACAGGCCGAAAACGACAGTGGCGATCCCGAAGATGGCGACCGAAGCGAGCAGGATGTCGCCGGTATGGCGATGCAGCGGCCAGCGCAGCAGGGCCAGCGACATCAGGAAAGCGCCGGCGGCCGGCGCGGCACGCAACAGGCCCAGGCCTTCCGGACCGGTGTGCAGGATGTCCTTGGCGAACATCGGCAGCAGGGCCGTTGCGCCACCGAGCAGCACGGCGAACAGGTCGAGCGAAGTGGCGCCGAGCAGGATCTTGTTCTGCCAGACGAAGCGCACGCCGGCCAGTACGCTGTGCAGGCTGGTGCCACCGGGCGGGGGTGTCTGCGTATAGCGCACGGCGAGCATCAGGCCGGCGGCGATGAGCAGCAGGCTGGTGCCGACCAGATAGACGGTCGTCGCCCCGAAAATATACAAGGCGCCGCCGATAGCTGGGCCGGCGATGATTGCCGCCTGCATGCCGCTGGCGTTGAGGGCGATGGCCTGGCCGAGAATCTTCTGGGGCACGAGCAGCGGGATCAAGGCTTGCTGGGCCGGCATCTGGAAGGCGCGGGCGACGCCAAGGACGATCGACAGGCCGAGGATCAATTCGCGCGTTTCCCGGCCGGTATGGGTGGCGCTGAGCAGGGTCAAGGCGACGATGGCCTGGCTGGCCATGCAGGCGGCAAAGATGCGACCGCGATTGAGATGGTCGGCGGCATGGCCGGCCGGCAGGGTGAGCAGCAGCGCCGGCACGAACTGGAAGAGGCCGACCAGGCCAAGATCCCAGGCACTACCGGTCAGGTCGTACATCTGCCAGCCGATGGCGACCATCAGCATCTGGTTGGCCGTCATGGCGGCCAGGCGGGAGATGGAAAAGGCGAGGAAGGGGCGGTGGCGGATCAGTTCGCCGAGCGCGGGGTTGGCCATGCGGGGGGCTTTGCTAGGGTGGGGTGCTGGGGTATGGATGCCGGCGCGCTTGTTTCGTTCCAAAAAGAAAAGCCGCACGCGGCGGCTCTTCTGCGGTGCACCGGCAAAAACCGGCTTATTTCACGATCTGGTTCAGCTCGCCCTTGGCGTAGCGCTCGGCCATCTTGTCGAGACCGATCGCCTTGATCTTGCTGGCCTGGCCGGCGGCACCGAAGGCTTCGAAGCGGGCCAGGCAGATTTTCTTGGCGGCTTCGCGGGCCGGCTTCAGGAAGTCGCGCGGGTCGAACTTGTCCGGATGCTCGGCCAGGTAGCGACGGATGGCGCCGGTCATGGCCAGGCGGATGTCGGTGTCGATATTGACCTTGCGCACGCCGTGCTTGATGCCCTTGACGATTTCCTCGACCGGCACGCCGTAGGTTTCCTTCATGTCGCCACCGAATTCGCGGATTTCGGCGAGCAGTTCCTGCGGCACCGAGGAGGAGCCGTGCATCACCAGGTGGGTGTTCGGGATGCGAGCGTGGATTTCGGCGATGCGGTCGATGGCGAGGATGTCGCCGGTCGGCTTCTTGGTGAACTTGTAGGCGCCGTGGCTGGTGCCGATGGCGATGGCCAGCGCATCGCAATTGGTCTGCTTGACGAAGTCGGCGGCCTGCTCGACGTCGGTCAGCAGGTCTTCGCGGGTCATGTGGCCTTCGGCGCCGTGGCCGTCTTCCTTGTCCGCCTTCATGGTTTCGAGCGAGCCGAGCACGCCCAGTTCGCCTTCGACGGAAACGCCGATGCTATGGGCGAATTCGACGACCTTCTTGGTTACTTCGACGTTGTATTCGTAGCTGGCGACGCTCTTGCCGTCGGCTTGCAGCGAGCCGTCCATCATCACCGACGAGAAGCCGGACTTGATCGCGGCCATGCACACCGCCGGGCTCTGGCCGTGGTCCTGGTGCATGACGATGGGGATGTTGGGATAGGCTTCGAGGGCGGCCAGGATCTGGTGGCGCAGGAAGGGCTCGCCGGCGTATTTGCGGGCGCCGGCCGAGGCCTGCATGATGACCGGGGCATCGAGCTGGGCGGCCGCTTCCATGATGGCCCAGACCTGTTCCATGTTGTTGACGTTGAAGGCGGGCAGGCCGTAGCCGTTTTCGGCGGCATGGTCGAGCAGCTGGCGCATGGAGACGAGCGGCATGGGAACTCCTGTGTTGTGTCGTGTTTGGTTAAGCGGAATATTTTAAAGGATTTGGTGTTCGCCGACCCGGACGATCTTCAGCGTATTGGTTCCGCCGGCGGTACCGATCGGTTCGCCGATGGTCAGCACGATGAGATCGCCCTTGTTGACCACGCCCTTGTCGATGAGCAGGGTTTCGGCCTCGGCCAGCAGGCGGTCGCGGTCGCTGTGCTGTTGTGTCATCTGCAGCGGATAGACTTCGCGATAGAGGGCCATGCGGGCGACGGCGCCGGCGTCCGGGGTCAGCGCATAGATCGGCACGCCGCAGTTCATGCGGCTCATCCACAGCGCGGTCGAGCCGGACTGGGTCAGCGCGGCGATGGCCTTGACCTTGAGGTGGTGCGCCGTCCAGATCGCCGCCATGGCGATGGACTGGTCGATGCGGGTGAACACGCGGTCGAGGAATTCGCGGTCGAGCGTCACTTCGGCCGAGCGCTCGGCTTCGACGCAGACGCGGGCCATCGATTCGACGGTTTCGACCGGGTATTTGCCGGAGGCGGTTTCGGCCGACAGCATGACGGCATCGGTGCCGTCGAGCACGGCGTTGGCCACGTCGGACACTTCGGCGCGGGTCGGCACCGGCGAACTGATCATCGACTCCATCATCTGCGTGGCGGTGATGGTCAGCTTGTTCTTGTCGCGGGCCAGACGAATCATCTTCTTCTGCAAGGCCGGCACGGAGGCGTCGCCGACTTCGACCGCGAGGTCGCCGCGGGCGACCATGACGCCGTCGGAGGCATCGAGGATTTCTTCCAGGTTGGCCACCGCCTCGACACGCTCGATCTTGGCGATCAGCACGGCCTGGCTGCCGGCGGCGCGCAACAGCTGGCGGGCCATGTACATGTCGGCGGCGCTCTTCGGGAAGGAGACTGCGACGAAATCGACGCCGATCTGCGCGGCAGTCTTGATATCGTCCATGTCCTTGGCGGTTAGCGCCGGGGCAGTCAGGCCGCCGCCCTGGCGGTTGATGCCCTTGTTGTTCGACAGGTCGCCGCCGACCAGCACGCGGGTGTGGATTTCCTGGCCGCGAACGATCATAACCTCAAGTTTCAGGCGGCCGTCGTCAAGCAGCAGGATATCGCCCGATTGCACGTCCTTCGGCAGTTCCTTGTAGTCGAGGCCGACGCGCTCCTGGTTGCCCATGGCGCAGCCGGCGTCGAGGATGAAGGAGTCGCCGTCATGCAAGGTGATCTTGCCGCCTTCGAACTTGCCGACGCGGATCTTCGGCCCTTGCAGGTCGCCGAGGATGCCGACGGTGCGGCCGAGCTTCGCGGCCGCGGCGCGGATGCCTTCGGCGCGGGCCTTATGGTCGTCGGCCGTGCCGTGCGAGAAGTTCATGCGCACGACGTCGATGCCGGCGGCCACCAGTTTTTCCAGTACTTCCGGTGACGATGAGGCGGGGCCGAGCGTGGCGACGATCTTGGTATGGCGTGACATGTCTTCTCCCTGAAACGGTTTGTTGGTTTTTGCCGATTTTTGGCAGTGCACCGCAGCAGTGCCGCGGTGCGCGCCCATTTGCCTTACTTGGCGGCCGCGCGCTCTTCGAGCACGGCGATGGCCGGCAGGGTCTTGCCTTCGAGGAATTCCAGGAAGGCGCCGCCGCCGGTCGAGATGTAGCCGACGTCGTCGTGGATGTGGAACTTGGCAATGGCGGCCAGCGTGTCACCACCACCGGCGATCGAGAAGGCTTCGGAGTGGGCGATGGCGGAGGCCATCATCTTGGTGCCACCGGCAAACTGCGGCAGCTCGAAGACGCCGACCGGGCCGTTCCAGACGATGGTGCCGGCGTTGGCGATGATCTCGGCCAGCTTGGCCGAGGTCTTCGGGCCGACGTCGAGGATGCGGTCGTGGGTGTGCACGTCGTCGATCGAAATCTTGTTGGCGCGGGCCAGGGCGGAGACTTCGTCGGCGACCACGACGTCGGTCGGCAGCGGCACTTCGGCGCCGCGTTCCTTCATCATGTCCATGATGGCGTGCGCTTCCTTGACCAGGTCCGGCTCGGCCAGCGAATCGCCGATGCGCTTGCCGGAGGCGAGCAGGAAGGTGTTGGCGATGCCGCCGCCGACGATCAGCTGGTCGACCTTGTCGGCCAGCGACTTGAGGATGGTCAGTTTGGACGACACCTTGGAGCCGCCGACGATGGCGACCAGCGGGCGTTTCGGGTTGTGCAGGGCCTTGCCCAGCGCGTCGATTTCAGCACCCATCAGCACGCCGGCACAGGCGACCGGCGCGTACTTGGCGATGCCGTGGGTGGTGGCTTCGGCGCGGTGGGCGGTGCCGAAGGCGTCATTGACGTAGATGTCGCACAGCTTGGCCATCTTCTGCGCCAGTTCGTCGTTGTTCTTCTTCTCGCCCTTGTTGACGCGGCAGTTTTCGAGCAGGACGACCTCGCCCGGCTTCACTTCGAAGCCGCCATCGACCCAGTCCTGGATCAGGCGGACCGGCACCTGCAGCAGCTGGCCGAGGCGTACGGCGACCGGCATCAGGGTGTCTTCATGACGCAGTTCGCCTTCGGTCGGACGGCCGAGGTGGGAGGTGACCATGACGGCGGCGCCCTTCTCCAGGCAGTACTTGATCGAGGCCAGCGAAGCGCGGATGCGGGTATCTTCGGTGATGTTGCCGGCTTCGTCCTGCGGCACGTTCAAGTCGGCGCGGATGAAAACGCGCTTGCCGGCGACGTCGAGGTCGGTCAGTTTGATGACGTTCATGGTTATCTCCTAGGTGGTTTTTTGATCGTTCCAGAGGCGCGACCAGTGGTCGGCAACCTCGAGCATGCGGTTGGCGAACCCCCACTCGTTGTCGAACCAGACGAAGAGGTTCACGAGGACGAGGTGCGTGCCGGCGGTGCGCGTCTGGCTGCCGTCGACAATCGCCGAATGGGGGTCGTGGTTGAAATCGATGGAAGCGTGCGCCGCTTCCGAATAGGCGACCAAGCGCTTGAGCGGGCCACGGGTGGCCTCCGCCAGCAGCGCATTGACGCTGTGCGCTGAGACTGGGCGCTGGGTGGCGATGGTCAGGTCGATGGCCGAGACGTTGGTCGTCGGCACGCGGATCGCCTTGGCCTGCACCTTGCCGGCCAGTTGCGGCAACAGGCGTTCGACGCCGCGAGCCAGGCCGGTGGAAACCGGAATGATCGACTGCATGGCCGAGCGTGTCCGGCGCAGGTCGCTATGGTGGTAGCCGTCGATCAGCGGCTGGTCATTCATCACCGAGTGCAGCGTGCTGAGCAAGGCCTGCTCGACGCCCAGTTCACGGTCGAGCAGATCGAGAATGGGCACGATGGCGTTGGTCGTGCACGAGGCGGCGGAAACCAGGCGTTCGTTGCCGCTCAGCGTGTTCTGGTTGATGCCGGCGATGATGGTCGCGTCGACATCCTCGACGCTGGCGCCAGGATGCGACAACAGCAGGCGCGGCGCACCGGCCTGCAGGAAATTTTCCAGTTCGCTGCGCCGGCCATAGATGCCGGAACATTCGACGAGCAGATCGACGCCGTGCCAATCGACCGCATCAGGCGTCTTGCCGTGGCTGACGCGGATGACCTCGCCGTTGATACGCAACTGCCCATCAACAGCCTCGACGCTGCCGGGAAAACGCCCGTGCGTCGAGTCGTAGCGGGTCAGATAGGCCATGCTGTCGAGGTCGGCCGGCTCGTTGATGGCGACGACCTTGAGATTGTGCGCTACCGACGATTCCAGCAGCGCACGCAGGAAGCAGCGGCCGATTCGGCCATAACCGTTGATGGCGAGGCGAGTGGTCTTGGGCAATTAGTTGGCGGCCTGGACTTGGGGTTTGGGGCGTTCCTCGCCTTCCTTGGGCGCGACGCCGGATTCCTTCGGATCGTAATGCACCTCGGACACTTCTGTCGGCTTGTCCGGGGAGCAGCTCTTGTAGCGACTCCAGCCACCGACGCTGACGTCGGTGTAGAAGACGACGACGCCCTGCTCCTTGTAGTAGTACTCGGTGTAGGCGCGGTCGCGGCCGAAATAGAAAGGAATATGGTGCTTGCCGGTACAGAAGGCGCGCTCGGAGGTCGGCTTGCCCAACAAGGCCACAGCCTCATCGAACTTCATGCCGGGCTTGAGCTTGGCGAAGAGGCTGTCGGCCGGCGCATTGCCGGTGACGACAGGCGTCTCACCATCGGTCTTCTTGTCCTCGGCCAAGGTAGCGGAGGTGGCCAGGGAAAGGCAAAAGGCTGCAACGGTGATGCGGGTGATGCTGGGCTTCATCTTCATCTCCTTGGGGCAACGGGGTTTGACTTCGACTCTCTCCGGCTTGAAACAACTCGCCCCGCAAGTGCGGGGCGAGGGGTACAGCTTATGGGTGTATTACTTGGCGTTCATCCAGGCGCGGGCGGCGTCGAGCATGCGGCAGGAGTAACCCCACTCGTTGTCGTACCAGGCCAGGACCTTGACCAGCACGGAACCGTCTTCACCCTTGATGACGCGGGTCTGGGTGGCGTCGAAGGTCGAGGACACGGTGGTGTGGTTGAAATCGGAGGAAACCAGCGGGTCGTTATTGACGGCCATGATGCCCTTGAGCGGGCCGCTGGCCGCCTTGGTCATCAGTTCGTTGATTTCTTCCTTGGTGGTGGCGCGCTCGGCGGTGAAGGTCAGGTCGACCAGCGAGACGTTGATGGTCGGCACGCGCAGCGAGAAGCCGTCGAACTTGCCGGCCAGTTGCGGCAGCACCAGGCCGACGGCCTTGGCGGCGCCGGTCTTGGTCGGGATGATGTTGGCGGCGGCGGCACGGGCGCGGCGCAGGTCCTTGTGGCGCACGTCCACGGTGACCTGGTCGTTGGTGTAGGCGTGCACCGTGGTCATCAGCGCCTGCTTGATGCCGACGCTCTCGGCCAGCACCTTGGCCACCGGGGCCAGGCAGTTGGTCGTGCAGGAGGCGTTGGAGACGACGGTCATGCCGGCGTTCAGCACGCCTTCATTGACGCCCATGACGATGGTCGTATCGACGTCGTCACCGCCCGGCGCGGAGATCAGCACGCGCTTGGCGCCTTGCTCGAGCAGCGCCTGGGCCTTGGCCTTGGTGGTGTAGGCGCCGGTGCATTCGAGCAGCACGTCGACGCCGTGGTCGGCCCAGTTGACGCCCTTCGGATCCTTGGTCGAGTAGAAGGCGATCTTCTTGCCGTCGATGATGATGCAGTTTTCACCTTCGGTTTCGACGGAAGTGCCGAAGCGGCCATGCGTGGTGTCGTACTTCAACAGGTGGGCGTTGGTGGCGAGATCGCCCGAGGCGTTGATCGCCACGACTTCGAACTCGTTCTGCAGACCCTGTTCGTAAATCGCGCGCAGCGTGCAGCGACCGATACGACCGAAACCGTTGATAGCAACCTTGATAGCCATAACTACTCCTCTCTCTGTAAATCTGTGGTGAATCAGGACAGCATTGCCTTCGCCGTGGCGACGACATTGGCGACCGTAAAGCCGAACAGGTCGAACAACTGACCGGCCGGGGCGGATTCGCCGAAACGGTCGATGCCGATCACGGCGCCGTGCAGGCCGACGTACTTGCGCCAGAAATCCGGATGGGCCGCTTCGATGGCGATGCGCTTCTTGCAGCCGCCGAGGACGGACGCCTTGTATTCGGCCGACTGACGGTCGAAGACGTTGGTGCAAGGCATGGAAACGACCCGCGCCTTGATGCCTTCGCCGGCCAGTGCTGCCTGGGCATCGAGCGCCAGCTTGACTTCGGAACCGGTGGCGATCAGGGTGATCTGCGCTTCGCCGTCGGCTTCGGACAGCACGTAGCCACCCTTGGCAATATCGGCGTCGGCGATCTTCTGGGTCACGGTCGGCAGGTTCTGGCGCGACAGGGCCAGGATGCTCGGACCATCGGTACGCTCGACGGCACCGATCCAGGCAATGGCCGTTTCGGTCGCATCGGCCGGGCGCCAGACATCGACGTTCGGGATGATGCGCATCGACGGGATGTGCTCGACCGGTTGGTGCGTCGGGCCGTCTTCGCCAAGGCCGATGGAGTCATGGGTATAGACCATGATCTGGCGCTGCTTCATCAGCGCGGCCATGCGGATGGCGTTGCGGGCGTAATCCGAGAAGACCAGGAAGGTGGCGGTGTAGGGAATCAGGCCGCCGTGCAGCGCGATGCCGTTGGCGATGGCGGTCATGCCGAATTCGCGCACGCCGTAGTAGCAGTAGTTGCCGCCTTCGGTCTTGGTGACGCCCTTGCTGCCCTTGACGAAGGTCAGGTTGGAGCCGGCCAGGTCGGCCGAGCCGCCGAAAATTTCCGGCACGGCCGGGACCAGCGCGGCGATGGCGTTCTGCGAGGCCTTGCGGGTGGCGATGTTTTCGGCCTTGTCGCGGCAGGCGGCAACGTAGCTGGCCTTGGTCGCCGCCCAGGTGGCCGGCAGTTCGGCCTTCATGACGCGGCGCTCGAACTCGGCGGCTTCGGCCGGGAAGGCGGCGCGATAGGCGGCGAAACGGTTGTCCCAGTTTTCCTGGAAAACGGCGCCGGCCGGCTTGCGGTTCCAGGCGGCATAGACGTCATCTGGAATCTCGAACGGGGCGTGCGGCCAGCCGATGTATTCGCGGGCGGCGGCAATTTCGTCCTTGCCGAGCGGTGCACCGTGGCAGTCGTGCGAACCCTGCTTGTTCGGCGAACCCATGCCGATGGTCGTCTTGCAGCAGATCAGGGTCGGCTTGTCGGTCACGGCCTTGGCAGCGAGCAGGGCTTTTTCGATGGCGTCGGCATCATGGCCGTCGACGGCCGGAATGACGTGCCAGCCGTAAGACTCGAAACGCTTGGGAATATCTTCGGTGAACCAACCTTCGACGTGGCCGTCGATGGAGATACCGTTGTCGTCCCAGAAGGCGATCAGCTTGCCCAGGCCAAGCGTACCGGCCAGCGAGCAGGCTTCGTGCGACACGCCTTCCATCAGGCAGCCGTCGCCCATGAAGACGTAGGTGTGGTGATTGACGATCTCGTGGCCGGGCTTGTTGAACTCGGCGGCCAGCACCTTCTCGGCCAGCGCGAAGCCGACGGCGTTGGTGATGCCCTGGCCGAGCGGGCCGGTGGTCGTCTCGACGCCCGGGGTGTGGCCGAACTCAGGGTGGCCGGCGGTGCGCGACTTGAGTTGGCGGAAGCTCTTCAGGTCGTCGATGGAGAGGTCGTAGCCGGTCAGGTGCAGCAGGGAATAGATCAGCATCGAGCCGTGGCCGTTCGACAGAACGAAGCGGTCGCGGTCGGCCCACTGCGGATTGGCCGGATTGTGACGCAGGTGACGGCGCCACAGCACCTCGGCGATTTCCGCCATGCCCATCGGGGCGCCCGGGTGTCCGGAATTCGCCTGCTGGACGGCGTCCATGGCGAGGGCGCGGATGGCGCCGGTCAAAGGTGAAAACTTGGGGGAGGTGCTGACGCTCATGTTCCGGAAATCCAGCCTGCTGAAAAGCCGAAATTATCCGGGAAAACCCTCGTTTTGGGTAGGGTAAGTTGCTAATGCGGCAGGCTTTCCGGGCCTGCCGCAGAGTTCGGCTTACTGAACTTTGGGGTCGTAGTTGATCATCATCAGGACGCCCATGCCGCCGCCGAAGGTGCCGCCGGTGTAGGCAACGCTGCCCTGGCCGGGATAGACGACCTCGTAGCGATGGCTGTCCGAACCAAAGTAGAACGGGATGAAGGCCTTGCCGGTGACGTAGGCGCGCACGTTGTTGCTGACGCCGATGACACGCTCGACCTCGCTCTGGTGCATGCCGATCTGCAGGCGGGCCCATTTGCTGTTCGGCGGGATGTTGCCATACACCTCACCGTCGTAAGTGCCGTCCTTGGATTTGACGTTACACGGGTTGCAGGCCTTGCCGGCTGTGCTTTCCTTGGGCAGTGGGGCAGCAGCCGGTTCGGCCGGGGCGGCTGCCGGCTTGGCTGTAGCGGCACTCTTCGGCTTGGCCGGTTCGCAATCGGCGGGCGGCGTCTCGCCCTTCTTCGCGGTTTTCGCCTTGGTCGTCTTTTTCTTGCCGGTGGGTTCCGGCGGGCATTCCGGCTTGCTCGGCGCCGGGGCGGGCTCGGGGGCTGCGGCGACGGGAGCCGGGGCCGGCTCGGCCGGCTTGGTTTCGTTGCTGCGGCAGCCGGTCACGACGATGCCGGCGGCGAGCAGTAGGGCGAGGGGCAGATTACGCATCGCTGTGTCCCATGACAGTGGAAAGCCGCAAATTTAGCAGGTCAGGCGGTGTGATAGCCAGTGACGCGTTCGACTTCGTTTTTCGAGCCGAGGATGACGGGCACACGCTGGTGGATTTTCTCCGGCGCAATGTCGAGGATGCGCTGACGCCCGGTGGTGGCCGCACCGCCGGCCTGTTCGACCAGGAAGGCCATCGGATTGGCTTCGTACATCAGGCGCAACTTGCCGCCCTTGTCGCGCACCTTCTCGTCCATCGGGTACATGAAAATGCCGCCACGCGTCATGATGCGATGCACATCGGCTACCATCGAGGCGACCCAGCGCATGTTGTAGTCCTTGCCGAGCGGGCCACCCTTGCCGGCGACCATTTCGTCGACATAGCGCTTGACCGGCGTTTCCCAGAAACGCTGGTTCGACATGTTGATGGCGAATTCCTTGGTGTCGGCCGGAATCTGCACGTTTTCCTGGGTCAGCACGAAGCTGCCCTGTTCGCGGTCGAGGGTGAATACGGCCACACCGTCGCCGACGGTCAGCACGAGCAGGGTGGTCGGGCCGTAAACGGCGTAGCCGGCTGCGACCTGGGCGGTGCCGGGTTGCAGGAAGGCCTTTTCCGCCGCTTCCGGTGTCGACAGGTCGGCGCCTTCCGGGCACTTGAGCACCGAGAAGATGGTACCGATGGAAACGTTCACGTCGATGTTGGAGGAGCCGTCGAGCGGATCGAACAGCAACAGGTATTCGCCTTGCGGGTAGCGGTTGGGCACCAGGTGCGGCAGGTCCATTTCCTCGGAGGCCATGGCGGCGAGATGACCGCCCCATTCATTGGCTTCAAGCAGGATTTCGTTGGACAGGACATCGAGCTTTTTTTGGGCTTCGCCTTGCACGTTGTCGCTGCCGGCTTCGCCGAGCACGCCGCCCAGGCTGCCCTTGCCGATGGCGACGGAAATGGCCTGGCAGGCACGGGAAACGATTTCGATCAGAAACTTGAGGTCGGCGGTGATGATGCCCTTGCTGCGCTGCTCTTCGGTAAGGTAGCGCGCCAGCGTACGCTGTGCCATGGTGACTCCCTGCGGCGGTGACAAAGGCGGGATTTTAACCCGCGCGGCAGCGGGCGTGCAGGAAGGCGAAGGCTGTGGCGCTATTCATCGGTCGGCTGAGCAGGAAACCCTGTACCTCGTCGCAGCCGTTGTCGCGCAGCAAGGCAAGCTGCTCATTCGTCTCCACCCCCTCGGCGATGACGTGCAGGCCGAGCGAGTGCGCCAGGGCGATGCTGCCGAAGGCGATGGCCCGGTCGTTGAGATCGGTGTCGATGTCGCGCACGAAGGAGCGGTCGATCTTCAAGTGCGTGATCGGGAAAAGCTTCAGGTAGGCGAGCGAGGAATAGCCGGTGCCAAAATCGTCGATTGCCAGGGAAATACCCATGGCGCGCAACTTGAGCAGAATCTGGATGGCTTCCTCCGGGTTTTGCATCACCGAGCTTTCGGTGATTTCAATTTCGAGTAGTTCGGCTGGCAGCTCAGTGACAATCAAGGCGTTGGCGACGGTTTCGCAAAAATCACGGCGATGCAGCTGGCGAGCCGAGACGTTGACCGCGATACGCATCGGTTTCATCCCGGCGTCGATCCAGCGCTTCATTTCTCGACAGGCATTGAGTAGCACCCACTCGCCAATTTCTACAATCATCCCGGCTTCTTCGGCGACGGGAATGAAGCGGGCCGGCGAGATCATGCCGTCGGTCGGGTGATGCCAGCGCAGCAACGCTTCGACGCCGGTCGGCTCGTTGCTGTCGGAGCTGAATTGCGGCTGGAATTCGAGTGCCAGTTCATTGCGACCGATGGCGTGGCGGAGTTTGCGCTCGATATCGAGGCGCTCTGCAGCGACCAGATTCATTTCGTTGGCGAAGAACTGATAGTTGTTCCGTCCGTTCGCCTTGGCGTGGTACATCGCGGTATCGGCCGATTTGAGCAGGGTATTGGCGTCGATGCCATCGTTCGGGAAGAGGCTGATGCCGATTGACGGGCTGGTATGCAGTTCATGGCCTTCCGCCTCGATCGGGGCAGAGAGGGTAGCGATGATCTTGCCGCCGACGATGGCAGCATCCGAGGGGGAAGCAATACCGGGCAGTACAACGACAAATTCGTCGCCACCCAGGCGGGCGACGAAGTCGGTCTCACGGGTTACAGCCGCCAGTCGGTTGGCGACCTCACAGAGCAGTTCATCCCCAATCTGGTGGCCGAGCGTGTCGTTGATGACCTTGAATCGGTCGAGGTCGATGAACATCACGGCAACGATCCAGTCGTGACGTTTTGCCTCTGGAAGCAGTTGGTTGAGACGGGTGGTCAGTGCTAGGCGATTGGGGAGCCCAGTCAGTGCGTCAGTTTGCGCCATATGGCGCATGCGTTCCTCGGCCTGCTTGCGTTCAGTGATGTCAACAAGTATCCAGATGTAGTGAGCAGGTGCTCCGCTTTCCGGGTCATCGACGCGGCTGACACGTATGCCAGCTGGAAATTCTTCTCCGTTTTTTCGGGTTACCTGTAATTCGCCCTGCCATGCCCCTGTGGAGGTGAGCGTTGACAGTAAATCTGCTGCTGCGAGAGGACCGGCAAAATGGGCCAGTCCGTGTACGGTATGGCCAACCAGCTCGAAGGACTCGTAGCCAGTCATCTGCGTGGTAGCGGGGTTGATTGACAGAATGCGATGGACATCGTCAGTGAATATGATGCCGGTCGGTGTGTGGGTATAAACTTTTTGCGCCAACTGCTCTCGTTCGGCAGCTTCCCGTCGGTCGGTGACATCGGTATAAATAGTGACGAAACCGCCATCGGATAGCGGCACGCCACGAATCTCAAGGGTTACCCCGTTGGGGCGGGTGCGCTCGAAATGGTGCGCGGTAGGATGCTTGGCCTTCTCGATTAAAGCGTTAACGACTTTTTCTGCATCAGCAGCACCGTATTCACCGCGCTCGGCATTGAAACGGAACAACTTCTCCAGTGTGACGGGGCCTTGCATCATCAACGATGGAGGAAAGTCGAGCAGACGCAAGAGTTCCTGATTGTGCAGGACGAGTTTCAAATCCTTGTCGAACAGGCTGATGCCGCTGGGGATCGCCTCAATGACCGTCTGGAAAAGGTCGTGCTGGGCACGCAAGCCCTCTTCAGCTGCTTTGCGAGCGGTTATGTCCGTATAGGTGGTAATGAAGCCGGTCAGGTGACCATCAATGTACAAGGGCTCGCCTTGAACGAGATTGGTGTTGCCATTGGGGCGGGTTCGCTCAAAGCAGTGCGCTTCGAATTTCAGCGCCAGACTGGTGATACGGCGGATGTGCTCTTCGGGGTCGCCAGGGCCGTACTCACCGCGTTGGGCCGGAATTCGAATCAGGTCGGAAAAATGTACCCCCTCGTAAACCGCTTCGGGCGGGAGTTCGAGTACATCGAGAAAGCCCTGGTTCCACACACGTAGACGCAGGTGTTCGTCGAACACGCTGATGCCTTGTGGCATGTTGGCGAGAACGGCTCGCAGGTAAGCCAACTGCCGTCCGGATTCGCTGGTTTGCGGAGTCACGATGTGTGGATGATCTTGGTTTAATTGATTTCCGTATATTTAACAAATGATAGTAGAGGCTTTGATCTAAAGCCATCGGCAAAACGGCCGATGGCGATATTTTTCAATTCAGGCGTTCGCCCATTTGATCGAACAACCGATCGAAGCCAGCTGCTCGCTGGGTCCCTGGCCGGTATCGGCGATCTTTCGCATGGCTTCGAACAGCTCGCGGCGGGCTTCGGGCGAAGCGGGGTTGCGGCCGGAAGCATCGAGACGGCCGCGATATTGCAGTTCGAGATTCGCGTTGTAGCCGAAGAAGTCCGGCGTGCAGACGGCGCCATAGGCACGGGCCACCGACTGGTCGGCGTCGTAGAGATAGGGGAAGGGAAAGTCGAGTTCTTCCGCCCAGCGCTGCATGTTGGCCGGCGAGTCGTCGGGATAGGCGACCACGTCGTTACTCATGATGGCGACGCAGCCGATGCCAAGCTGCGCCAGTTCGCGGCAATCGCGGATCAGGCGGTCGATGATGGCCTGCACGTAGGGGCAGTGGTTGCAGATGAACATCACCAGCAAGCCCTTCGGGCCGCGGCAGCTGGTCAAGGTGTGACGCCGGCCATCGGTGCCGGGCAGGTCGAAATCGATGGCGGGTTGACCGAAATCGCACACGGGAGGGTTCAAAGCGACCATGTTTTACCTTTCACGAGCGGGTTTAACCCATAATAGCACCCATGAATCTGCCTCGTTTTTACTGCCGCGAAGCCCTCTCGCCGGGGGCGCATGTCGAACTGCCCGAGCCCGTCGCCCGCCATGCCGTGCGGGTATTGAGGATGCCGCCGGGGGCGCCGATGGTCCTTTTTGATGGGCGGGGCGGTGAATATCTGGCCCATATCGAACGCATCGAGCGTGACCGCGTCTTCGCCGAGCTGGCGGGATGGAACGACATCGAGCGTGAGTCGCCGCTCGCCATCACGCTGGTGCAGGCCCTGCAGGCCGGCGAAAAGATGGATTTCACCATACAGAAGGCGGTCGAGTTGGGGGTGCGCGATTTCGTGCCGGTGGAAAGCCGACGCAGTGTGATGCGTCTGGCCGGCGAGCGTGCTGCCAAGCGCGTTGCCCACTGGCAGGGCGTATCCGCTTCGGCTTGCGAACAATGCGGGCGCAATCAGGTGCCGCTGGTGGCACCGCTTGAACGCCTGGATCAATGGCTGGCGCGACCGGCGCCGGCCGACACGCTGCGCCTGATGCTGGCGCCCGATGCGCCGGGCACCTTGGCCGACATCGCGCCGGCGCAGAAAGTACAGTTGCTGATCGGGGCCGAAGGGGGGCTCGATCCGCAGGAAGTGATCGCGGCGCAACAATCCGGCTTCGTGGCGGTACGCATGGGGCCGCGGGTGTTGCGTACGGAAACGGCGGGCCTGGCCGCCTTGGCGGTTCTTCAGGCCCTGTGGGGGGATTTCAGAGAGTAAGGGAGGCACTACCATGTTCGAATCGGCGGAACTGGGTCACAAGATCGACAAGGCGACGTTCAAGCGCGAAGTCCCGAAACTGCGCGCCGACTTGCTTGATGTGCAGTACGACGTGCTGCAGAAGAAAGAATTTCCGGTTGTCATCCTGATCAGCGGGGTGGACGGCAGCGGCAAGGGCGAAACCATCAATCTGCTCTACTCGTGGATGGACCCGCGCCACATCTCGACGCTGGCCTTCTCGGCACCGAGCGACGAGGAGGTCTCGCGTCCCTACATGTGGCGCTACTGGCGCGCGCTACCGCCCAAGGGCAAGGTCGGCATCTTTGCCGGTTCCTGGTATTCGCAGCCGATCACCGACCGCATCAATGGCGACATGCGCCGCTCCGAAATGGACGAGCGCCTGGACGACATCAACCGCTTCGAGGCCATGCTGGTCAATGAGGGCGCGCTGGTGCTGAAGTTCTGGTTCCACCTGTCCAAGGAGGGGCAGAAGACCCGCCTGAAGGCCCTGGAAAAAGATCCGCGGACCGCCTGGCGGGTGACCAAGGAAAGCTACGACCGCCTGAAGACCTACGGCAAGTTGCAGGAAGTGGCCGGTCACGTCCTGCGCGTGACAAATACCGCGCATGCGCCGTGGATCATCGTCGAGGGCACGGACGATGAATACCGCTCGCTGACCGTCGGCCGTATCGTGCTCGAAGCGATGAAGCGGCGCCTGAATCAGGAAGGCCTGCAGCGCGTGCCGGTGGCGCCGCCCATCGTGCATCCGATCGACGAGAAGAACGTGCTCAGCGAACTCGACCTGACGCAGAAGCTGGACAAGAAAACCTACGAGCGCGAGCTGGCCAAGTACCAGGCGCGCTTGTCGGAACTGGTGCGCGATCCGCGCTTCCATGAGAAGCGTTCGCTGGTGCTGGTTTTCGAAGGCTCGGATGCGGCGGGCAAGGGCGGCAGCATCCGCCGCGTCGCCGCGTCGATGGACGCCCGGCAGTATCAGATCGTGCCGATTGCCGCGCCGACCGAGGAAGAGCGTGCCCAACCGTATTTGTGGCGCTTTTGGCGACATATGCCGCGTACCGGCCGGGCAGCGATTTTCGACCGCTCCTGGTACGGCCGCGTGCTGGTCGAGCGGGTCGAGGGCTTTTGTGCCGAGGCCGATTGGCTACGTGCCTATGCCGAGATCAATGACTTCGAGCATCAACTGACCGATGCCGGGGCGGTGGTCGTCAAGTTCTGGTTGCAGATCAGTGCCGACGAGCAATTGCGGCGCTTCCAGGAACGCCAGGACACCGAGTTCAAGCGCTTCAAGATTACCGACGAAGACTGGCGCAACCGTGAAAAGTGGGATGATTACGTTTCTGCGGTGTGCGACATGGTCGATCGGACCTCGACCGGGCTCGCGCCGTGGACGCTGGTCGAGGCCAACGACAAGAATTTTGCCCGGGTGAAGGTGCTGAAGACCATCTGCGAGCGCCTGGAGCAGGCATTGAAGGACGAAGGGAAATACACGGAAAAATGAGCGAAACCCCTTACGACGAGCATTTCGTCTCCTGGTTCCGGGCGGTCACGCCCTACATCAACGCTTTCCGCGGCAAGACCTTCGTCATCGCCTTTGGCGGCAAGGCGGTGCAGAGCGAGTTCGCCAAGACGCTGGCCTACGACGTGAACCTGCTGGTCAGCCTGGGTATCCGCCTGGTGCTGGTGCATGGCGCGCGACCGCAAATCGAGGAAGAGCTCGCCGAGAAGAACCTCGAGTCGAAATACCATCGTGGCTACCGCGTGACCGATGCGGCAGCGCTCGATTGCGTGCTCGACGCGGTCGGCAGTGTCTATCTCGAAATCGAGGCCATGCTGTCGCAGGGCCTGCCGAACACGCCGATGGCCAACAGCCGCATCCGGGTGATTGGCGGCAATTTCATCACCGGCCAGCCGATCGGCGTGCTCGACGGTGTCGACATGCAATATGCCGGCAAGGTGCGCAAGGTGGATAGCGAGGGGATCAACGCCCAGCTCGGCCTCGGCAACATCGTGCTGCTCAACTGCGAGGGGCCGTCGCCGACCGGAGAAATCTTCAACCTGCAGATGGAAGAGGCGGCCGAGGCCGTCGCTGCCGCTCTGAAGGCCGACAAGCTGGTTTATTTGACCGACAGTACCGGCGTGACCGACAAGGATGGCGAACTGATTGACGCCATGACGGCGGACGAAGTCGCCGAGTTGCTCGATGGCGGCAAGTGGCTGAGTCCGGACATGCGCCGCTACCTGCCGTGTTCGGTGCGGGCGACGCGGGCCGGTGTCGGCCGCGTGCACCTGATCAGCTACGAGCAGGATGGCGCGCTGTTGCGCGAGTTGTTCACGCACGACGGCGTCGGCACCGTGGTCACGCGCGAATCGCTGGAAAACATCCGCGAAGCCAAGCCGGACGATATCGCTGCACTGATCGCCCTGATCGAGCCGATGGAGCAGGAAGGCATCCTCGTCCATCGCCCGCGCGAGCTACTCGAACGCGAGATCGACCACTTCTCGATCATGCTGCACGACGGCATCATCGTCGGCTGCGCCGCGCTCTATCCGCATTCGGAAGACGAAGCCGAACTCGCTTGCCTGGCCGTGGCGCCGGACCAGCGCGAATGGGGCTACGGCGAGCAACTGATGAAGCGCATCGAACGGCGCGCCCGCAAGATCGGCGTCAAGCGTCTCTTCGTGCTGACCACGCGCACCGAGCACTGGTTCGTCGAGCGCGGCTTCAAGCTTGGCACGGTGGACGACCTGCCAGCGGCCAAGCGAGACATGTACAACTATCAGCGGAGGTCCAAGGTCCTGTTCAAGACCTTATAATCCCGCCCATCAACCCCCACGGAGTTTCACATGGCACGTACCGTCAATTGCATCAAGCTCGGCCGCGAAGCCGAAGGTCTCGATTTCCCGCCGTACCCGGGCGCGCTCGGCCAGCGCATTTTCGAGAACGTCTCGAAGGAAGCCTGGCAGCAGTGGATCAAGCTGCAGACCATGATCATCAACGAAAACCGCTTGAACCTGGTCGATGCCCGCCATCGCAAGTACCTGATGGAACAGGTCGAGAAGCACTTCTTCGGCGAAGGCGCCGACCAGATCCAGGGCTACGTTCCGCCCAAGCCGTAAGGCGCGAGCTTCAAAGAAAAACCCCGCTGCGGCGGGGTTTTTTATTGTGCCGGGGCACTGCTGCGGTGCACTGCCCATTTTGGCAAAAAACCATCGATGTGCCGGACGGGCTGGGCGTCGCTGTCGGCGAACGCTATGCCTTGGACATTTTCTGTGGCCGGGCGTATCGTTTGTCGCGTCTTCACTATGGCCCTAGAACTGGCGACCGTTTTCGCCTCGTGCCCGACGATATGCCCGCTTACGACTGGATTTGCCTTGCCTGCCATGCGAAAAATCGCGCCGGTCTCGATGCTTGCGCAATTTGCCGTTGCCCGGCAGAGGCGAGCGGCGATGAGATCGACTTCGCCAGGACCGGCGTCAAGCCAGCGCAGCGCCTGTCGCGCAAGCAATGGATCGCGCAGCGCTATGCGGAAATCGGGGACTTGCCGGGCTGGAAGAAGCCCATCGCCTATCTCCTTCAGGGCGTACGTTTTGTCGGGGCGACCATCGCTTTGTTCGGTCTGTTCGATCTGTTGCCGGGCCGTGTGCTCATTGGCCTTGGGGCGGTGGCGCTGGCGGAGATCGCATTTGCGCTGCTCAAGCGGGAGTGTCGCCCAGATTAAAGCCCTGAAGGCGATCTGCCTACTTCTCTGAATTGGGGGGCAGTGTGCGTAGAAATTGTGATTTGCCCGCCGACGTACGTCCCCCTGTAAAACCGGGGAATCGGTTAGCAGAATGCAGGCGTGGCGAGAATGTTCTCTTGCCCTTTCCACGATGAAGGAGCTGCGATGCGTTTGACGTTCGAAATGACAGAAAGGTGTTTTCTAGCCGCCGTGAAATTTATGTTGTCGGTAGTCGGCGCGGGCGTAGCGGCCAAAGCACTATGGAGTCTATGTGTGATACTGCCGCTCTTCTAGGGCGACGCGCGGAAGACGCTGAATTCTTCGATAAGATGCTTCAGAACCGGCGGATGCGCGTAGGGGCATCCGCCTTTTTTCTGGAGTGCGTCAAGTTAAGCGAAGGCTACGGTGCACTGCCCAAAAAGGGCAAAAAAACCGGGCAGGGCCGGCAACGGCCGGTCAGACGCTGAATTGCAGCGTCGCTTCGCGCAGGCGGCCGGCGAGTAGGGCCATTTCGCGGGCGGCTTGCGACGACTGGGTGGCGGCGCTGGCGCCGTGTTCGATCATCTGGGCGACGCGTTCGGTGTTCTGGGCGATCTGTTCGGCCGCCTGGCGCTGTTCGGCCAGCACGTCGACGATTTCGTTGGCGGCTTGCATCGAGGCGTCGCAACTTTGCCGGATGTTGCCGATGGCGGCGTTGGCGTGCCCGGCCAGTTCGCTGCCACGCTCGGCCCGGCGCGCGGTGGCGGCCACGGCATCGGCCGTCTGGTGGGCGGCCTGGTCGAGACGGCTGACCAGTTGCTCAATTTTCTGCGTGGTACTGGCCGTGTCGTTGGCCAGTTTGCGCACTTCGTCGGCGACCACGGCAAAGCCCCGACCGGCCTCGCCGGCGCGGGCCGCTTCGATGGCGGCGTTGAGCGACAGCAGGTTGGTCTGTTCGGAAATCTGCTTGATAGCCTGGGCGAACTGGCCAATCTCGCCGGTGTGGCGGTTCAGTTCGGCCATCGCGTCGGCCGTGCTGCTGGCCTGACTGGAGATGTGGCCGATTTCGTCGATGGCATCCTGAATGATGCGGCCGCTCTCGACGGCGCTCTCGCGCGTCTGCCGGCTGCTGTCGGCGGCATAGCCGGCCTTCTCGGCGAGCAGCGAGATGGCGACGGTGAGTTCCTGAATGCCGTCGGTGATCAGCGAGGCCGAGTCGCTTTGTGCATTGGCGGCATGGGCCACCTGTTCGGCCGAATGGCTGAGGGTGGCGGCGTCAGTGGAAGTGCGCTCGGCGCCCTCCTTGACCTCGGCGATCAGGCTGCGCAGGCGCAGGCGCATGGCTTCGATGGTGGCGATCAGCGAGTCGGCCGAGGCCTTGCCGCTGGCCAGGCCGTGCGTCAGGTCGCCATCGGCGACGCGGCGGGTGGCGACGACGACAGGCTCCAGATCGCCGCCCAGTCGTTTAAGGATGCGCTGGCCGAAATGGGTGCCGAGGGCGAGCGCCAGGATGGCGCCAGCGATGCCGACGGCGATGATGAGCAGGGCGTTGTTGCGAAAGCGGCTATCGGCACCGCTGGCCGACTCCTCGAGCTGGCCGCGGGCGCTGGCGGCAATCTGCTCGAAGGCCTGGCTGAGGGCGGCCTGCAGCGGTTGGTCGGCGTCGCGCACGGCGGCATCGACCATCATGGTGTATTTCGGCATGCCCGGCTCGCTGTCGGCGATCACGTCGTCGTAGAGCTTGTTCAGTTCGCTGGCCTGATGGCGGATGTCGGCCAGTTTCAGTTCCGCCGCCTGGCCCCTCATCTGCTTTTCCAGGGCGGCGAAATGGTTCCAGAACACGGCGCGCTGTTCGAGGAACTGGGCCTTGGCCCTGTCGAACTCGGCCGGCATGAAGTTGCGGATGATCATTTTCTGCAACGCCCGGTTCTGCGCCTGGAAGGCGTTCTGCGTGGCGCTGACAAGAGCGAGGCGGTCGCCCGCTCGACCTGGTGGGCGGTTTGTTCCGAATCGTTGCGGAAATCGTGCAGGGCAAACAGCGCGGTCACCAGCAGCAACATGCCGCACAGCGAGCCGACACCGACCATCAGGAAGAGGCGGCTGCGGATGGATAAAACTTTTGGAAACAACATCGAGACTCAGACCATGGCTTTGAAAACGTAATAAAGCAGCGCGCCGCCGCCGAGCGAAATCACGGCCAGCAGCACGCTGGTGCGCTTGATTCCGGTGGTCTGTTCGTCGATGAACTGTTCCAGTCCGTCGAACAGTTCGGGGAAGGCGGCGATGTCGTTGCTGGATGGCTTGTCCATGGCGTCTCCGGAAGCGGGGTGTGAAGGCGATGTCGCTCACTATCGCGGAACAAGGTTACGTTTCTGTGACGCACTGCAACATTTGCCGACTGCTGCGGTGCACGGGCCAAAAAGGCAAAAAACCGGGGCGCCTAGAAGCGCCGCAACATGAGCCGCCGACCGTCGACATTCCTCTGGCGAATCTCGCTGAAACCGAGTTCGCGGAAGCGTTTGACCTTGTCGGTCGACACCAGCAGGCGGCCGCTGGCGAAATGGCTCTCCACCCACTCGATACGCGCCTTGACCAGAGCGCGGCCGATGCCCTGGCCGCGCCATTCGGGCGCCACTGCCGACAGGTACAGCAGGTGCGTGTGGGAAGCCCAGTCCGCCGCCTTGACGCCGCCGACGCCGAGCACCTCGCCAGAGCGCATGGCGACGAAGAATTGCCGGTAGAACAGCGGCGAGGCTTCGAACTCCAATTCGCGGGCGATGCGGTCGACGCTGTAGCGCTCGGGATTGGCGAAGGCGCGGGCCAGGATGGCCGCCGCCGCGTCGCGCAGGGCGTGACTGCTATCGTCCAGCGGATCGACGCGGATGCGGCTCACAGTTCACAGCGCCGGCGACAGCGATTCGCGCAGGTGGTGCATGAACTCGGCGCGGCGGCGGGCCGCCTCGCGGTTCAATTCCGTCTGCTGGCGGCCGAAGGCATCGCGCTCCGAGCGGCTGCGCGTGGCGGCCTCGATGCTGTCGAGGCAACGCCAGCGCATGCTGTGCCGGGTCGGGAAGAGGCGCATCTGATCTTTCGCGTGATGCACGCGGCAGCAGTAACAGAACAGCATTTCCATCGGGCAACCTCCTGCGGTCAAGGGTGACGATGGGCGCAGGATGGGCGAGTTCTGTTACGGCAAAATGACGTTAGCGGCCGCCTTCCAGTTGCACCACCAGATTGGCTTCATAGCCATGCCAACTGAGCGGAATGGCGTAAGGCAGGCCGGCCAGCCGCGCCGGGCCGGCTTGGTCGCCCGCTTGCAGAAGGCGCGGCGGCGAAATCTCCAGGCCCTCGCCGAAATGCCGGCGAGCCCGTCCGGACAACGTGTTGGCGATCTCGCCGACGAGGTCGCCCTGGCGTTCGCCGGTGTACTCGGAATCGCCGATCTTGAGCAGCACGTGGGTGAGCAGCGCGGCCGGGGCCGAGAAGCAGATGCTGCCGCGGAAATCGCCGCTGACTTCGATCAGGCCGTTGAAATCGTTCCACAACACCGGTTCGCCCGCTTCGAGCAGGTAGGCGGAACGGACGCAGGCGGCCTCGCCGGTACAGGTGGCGAAGAAATGGGTGATGGCTTCGGAGAAGACTTCGATGTCTTCGGTGCGGAGTTCGGGGCGCATGCTTAGTCGATCAATTCGATGAGGGAGTCGAGCAGTTGCTCGTCGGTGAAAGGTTTGTGCAGGAAGCCGGCGGCTCCCTTCTTGATGGCGCGCAGGGCTGTGGTTTTGTCCGAAAGGGCGGAAACGACCAGGATGCGGGTGTCGGGCAGGAAGTCGACGATCTGTTCGATGCAGGCTTCGCCGTCGAGCTCCGGCATGGTCAGGTCCATGGTGATCAGGTTGGGACGGAATTCGCGTGCCAGGTCGACCGCCACCGCGCCGTTTCCAGCCAGGCCGGCAATGTTGATGTGCGGCAACCGCGGATTGGCGACCAGGCGCGCGATGCGGTTGCGGATGGTCGTCGAGTCATCGACGATCAGCATGTTATGGACGGCGTGAGGTAGGTTCATGCGCTTTTCAATTGCATCAGGAAACGGGTGTGGGAATTGGGGCGGGAGCTGATCCTCAGGCGACCGCCCAGGCGGCTGACCGCCTCCTTGACCACGGCCAGGCCGTCGCCGCGCCCGGCATGTTCGCCGGCCTGGGCGAGCGAACTGAAGCCGGGCTCGAACAGGGTGGCGACTACCTGCGGATCGCTCATGGCAGCGACTTCGGCGGCGGAATAGAGCTGGCGCTCGATCAGCAGTTGGCGCACTTCGTCGGGGGCGAGGCCGCGGCCGTCGTCATGCACGGCGATACCGATGCCGTTTTGCTCGTCGGCGTGGATTTCCAGGCGGATGGTGCCAGCGCGCGGCTTGCCCTGACGCTGGCGTTCCTCCGGCGTTTCGATGCCGTGGGCGATGGCGTTGCGGATCAATTGCGGTACGGCTTCCTGCAATAGCGCCAGCAGGGTGTCGGGCAGGCTGTGTTTTTCCGGCAGGGCGGCCTCGAAGCGGATTTCCTTGTTCAGGTCCTCGGCGATTTTCAGCGTGTAGCGCTCCAGGCGATGCAGGGTCTCGTCGAGCGGGGCTGACGGCGGATCGTCATGCTTCTCCCCAGTGAATTGACGGACGCGCTTGACTACGGCCTCGACCTTGATGATCTCGCCGAGCAGGCGATTGAGCGCGACGGCGACCGGAATCAGATCGTCGCCGCTCAGGTTCGGCCGGCGGCGCAGCGGTTGCAGCACTTCTTCGAAATCGTGGGCTTCGCGCGCGATGCTGTTGCAGCCGAGCGCGCCGGCCTCGCCCTTGAGGCCATGCACGATGCGGCCGATACGGTTGAGCAGCTGGCTGTAGGAGTGGAGGCTGGGCTGGAAGTCTTGCAGGTCGCCATTGACCAGTTGCAGCGCGTCGCGGGCGCGTTCGAGGAAGGCGGCGACGTCGTGCGGATTGTGGTCGAGTACGTCGAGCAGCAGGGCGATCTCGCTTTGCGCACGGGCCTCGGCACCGGCCAGTTCGCGTTCGAGCTGGACCTTCCGCGAGACGTCGAAGACGCTGACGAGCAGCGCGACCACGTGGCCGTCCTCGCGAATCTGGTCGAACTCGAAGCTGAGGTGGGTCAGCCCCTTGGGCAGCCGCGCCTGCTCGCGGATCTCCACTTCCTTGAGCGGATTCAGCTGGGTCAGCAGGCTTTGCTTCATCTTCTTGTTGAACAATAGATCGATGTAGTCCTGCGCCGCTTCGCGCGCCTCGCCGGAAACGATTTCATCGAGCACGGCGCGGAAATCGGCGCCGGCCGGCAGGCGCTGGCCGAACAGGCGGTCGAGCGAGGCCGAGCGCTGGCTGCCGACCGTGCGTTCGCCGGTCAGCAGGAAGAGGCCTTCATGGACCGAGCCGAGGATGCGCTCGGTTTCCTGGCGGGCGGCGGCCGTTTCCCGGTCGCTGATGGTTAGACGGCCGATGAACTTGAAGACGATCAACGCGAAGTTGAGGACGGCGAGGGTGATGGCCAGCGCCTGAATCCAGCGCACGGTGCGCGCCTTCTGCGCGGCCATTTCCTCCAGGCTTTCGGTCAGGTCGTTGGCCTGGCGGGTCAGTCGGTTGTTGCGGGTGACCGCCTTTTGCACGGCGCTGGCCGCCGAATCGAGGCTGGGTTCGGCATTGACGATGAGCGGGCCGACTTCGCGTTCGATCGGCTCCCAGGTGCGCAGAACCTGCTGCAGGTTATCGGTGGCGTCCTCGCGCAGCTTGCCTGGTTCGAGGAAAGTTAAGGCGGGGGCCTGGGCCAGGCCGGCCTGCAGGGCGGCCCGTGCATCGTCGAAGCCGGCGCGGGCTTCGGAGATTTCGGCCAGGCTGGACTGGGTCAGGG
The DNA here is from genome assembly GCA_041904995.1 of Azonexus sp. Lineage (GTDB taxonomy): Bacteria > Pseudomonadota > Gammaproteobacteria > Burkholderiales > Rhodocyclaceae > Azonexus. The sequence continues at coordinate 305,393 of JAYRMB010000002.1, read as the reverse complement.
CGCCGTTGCGCAAGTCCATGTCCAGGGTCAGCAGGCCCTTGGTCAGCTGTTGCGAATAAGTGCGCAGCAGACCGGCGTTGTTGATCAGGCGGGCATCGGCCTCGATCTGGCGCGAGGTGTAGATGTTGATGGCCGAAACACCGGCGTCGATCAGCAGGAAGATGCCGATGGCCAATATCAGGTCGCGGTATTTGCCGAACAATGAAGCGAGCAGCGTTTTCATGGGGAGCCGAAGGGGGGATCGGGGCCAAAATGCTGCGCTGCCAATATTTCAAGCGTGTTACGCCAAAAGGCAGGTGTTGCCTTGCGATTGTCACGGCGTTGAAACAATCGCCTCCTAAAGTGGGTAGGCTGTTTCTAACCCGAGTCCTATCGATGATCGCCCAGATGGTCCATGATGTCGCGGAATTGACCCGCATTCTCGACGCCGGCTTGTTGACGCCTGTCTTCCAGCCTATCGTCGATTGCCGGGCGCGCAGCATCCTGGGTTACGAGGCCTTGATCCGCGGGCCGGAAGACAGCCCCTTGCATCGGCCCGACGCGCTGTTCGCCGCCGCCCGCGAGGCCGATCTGTGCCTGGAGCTCGAACATGCGGCGCGCACCGTCAGCTTGCGCGCCTTCGCCGCGCAACATCTGCCCGGCCGACTGTTCATCAACGTGACGCCGAGCGGTCTGCTCGATTACCGCATGATGAACGGCGAGACGCGCGACCTGCTGACCGAACTCGGCATCGCGCCGACGCGCATCGTCATCGAACTGACTGAAAACCAGCGCATCACCGACGTGCCAGGAATCCACGAAGCCTTGCTGCACTATCGCGGGCGCGGCTTCCAGATCGCCATCGACGACCTCGGCGAGGGCTTCGCCAACCTGCGCATGTGGTCGGAACTGAAGCCGGAGTTCGTCAAGATCGACCGCCATTTCGTGCATGGCATCGCCGACGACCGCATCAAGTACCACTTCGTACGCGCCATGCAGGACCTGGCCGAAATCTGCAATGCCTCGCTGGTCGCCGAGGGTATCGAGCGGCCGGAGGACTTCGCCTGCGTGCGCGACATGGGAATCGCCTGCGGCCAGGGCTTCTTCATCGCCCGTCCGGAAAGCCATCCGCCGCGCCAGATGCCGGCGGTCGTGCTGTCGGCGCTCGATCAGCGACGCCTGAGCCTGTCGCCGACGGCGGGCAGCCTCGGCCAGATGCCGACGGCGCTCAGCCTGCTGCGCGAAATCGAGCCGGTAACGCCGACGACCTGCAACGAGACCGTCATTGAGCGCTTCGAGAACGACCCCGAACTCGACGTGTTGCCGGTGGTCGGCGAGGACGGCATGCCGGTCGGCCTGATCAACCGCCATTACATGATCGACCGTTTCTCCCGCCGTTTCCGCAAGGAGCTGTACGGGCGCCGCAGTTGCGACCTGTTCATGGAGCGCGCCCCGCTCGTCGTCGATAGCGCGGCGACCATTCAGGAACTGGCCTTGATGATGTCGCGGGCGCCGCGCCATCATCTGCTCGACGGTTTCATCATCACCCGGCATGGCCGCTATCTCGGCGTCGGCAGCAGCCACGCGCTGATGGGCACCATCACCGAAATGCAGATCAGCGCGGCGCGCTACGCCAACCCGCTGACGCAGCTGCCGGGCAACGTGCCGATCAACGAGCACATCGACCGCATGTTGGCCGGCGACATTTCCTTCGTCGCAGCCTACATCGACATCGACGACTTCAAGCCCTTCAACGACACCTTCGGCTACCGGCGTGGCGACGACGTCATCCTGGTGCTGGCCCGCCTGATCTGCGAGGCGGTCGATACGCGCCAGGATTTCGTCGGCCATATCGGCGGCGACGATTTCTTCGTGATCTTCCAGAGTGCCGACTGGGAGGAACGTTGCTGGCAACTGCTGTGTAATTTCGCCGACGCCATGGGCAAGATCCTCAATACCGAGGAGTGGTCGCAAGGCGGCTACATGATGGAAAACCGGCGCGGCGAGCTGACCTTTCAGGGCCTGCCCAGATTGTCGATCGGCGCCGTGCGCATCGGTCCCGGCGAGTGCGAATCGCACCGCGAGGTGGCGGTGGCGGCTTCGGTGGCCAAGAAGCAGGCGAAAAAGAAGGCCAAGCAGGCACACAACGCCAAGGATCCGGGCGGCCACATCTTCGTCGAGCGCCGTCGCCTGGGGGGCGGCTTTTCTGGCAACGGCGAGCGCATCTCCAACTGACTGCTGCGGTGCACTGCCCGAAAAGGGCAAAAACCGTGGGTAAAAAAACGCCCGGTCGAGCCGGGCGAAATGGAGAGAGAACTAACTTAAGGTTTCAATTCGTGCGCGCCGTCGTGCCGCTGCGCTTGCGGGCCGGCTTGGTGGTGCCGGACAGCTGGTGACTTTCCTGTTCGGCCAGTTCGACCGTTTCGATGGCGGCAGCACTGACGCTGTGCAGCGTGTGTTCGGCCGTCTCCAGCGTCGTGCGCATGGCCTGCAGGGCGATTTCGGCTTCCCACGGGCTGCTCTTCTCGGCGTGCTGGATGCTGGCGAAGACCATTTCGTCGAAGACGCGCACCTGAACCTCGGCGGTGCGGATCATCGCCTTGTGCGTTTCGCCGAGAATCTCGAAGGCGCTGTCGAGCAGCTTGCTGGCGCGCATGCTGTTTTCCAGCCACAAGGGAGCGGGAAACTGCGTCGCGTTTTCCAGCTGATCGTGACCGAAGATGGCCCACTGCTTGTGGCTGTGCAGCAACGCATCGCGGCTGGCGACCGAGAGCAGCTCGGACAGCCGGTTGGCGGCGGTAAAACAGGCGACCGAAAAGTCACGCAGATTGCTCAGCGTGTGCTCGCGGCTTTTCGCAATATCGTTGACGTACAGGAACATGCGGGGCTCCCGAAAAGAATTTGCCGGGAGCTTAGCTGCCCGATGTGACAGGAAAATGACTCAGACGATGGTCTTGACGCCTTCCGCCGTGCCGAGCAGCAGCACGTTGGCCGGACGAACAGCGAACAGGCCGTTGGTGACGACGCCGGTGATCTGGTTGATCTGCGCTTCCAGACCCTTCGGGTCGGTGATGGCGAGGCCCTTGACGTCGAGGATCAGGTTGCCGTTGTCGGTGACGAAGCCCTCGCGCAGCACCGGCGTGCCGCCCAGCTTGGCCAATTCGCGGGCGACATGGGCGCGCGCCATCGGGATCACTTCGACCGGCAGCGGGAACTTGCCCATCACCTCGACGCGCTTGGAAGCGTCGCAGATGCAGACGAAACTCTGGGCCACGGCAGCGACGATCTTCTCGCGCGTCAGCGCGCCGCCACCGCCCTTGATCATGTTCAGCCCGCCATCGATTTCGTCGGCACCGTCGACATAAACCGGGATGCTGTCGACGTCGTTCAGGTCGAGTACCGGAAAGCCATGGCCTTCCAGGCGCTTCTTGGTTGCTTCCGAACTGGCGACGGCACCCTTGTACTTGTCCTTCAGCGGCGCGATGGCGTCGATGAAGAAATTGGCGGTCGAGCCGGTGCCGACGCCGATGATGCTGCCGGCCGGCACGTTGGCGGCCACGTAGTCGGCGGCGGCCTGGGCGACGGCCTGCTTGAGTTCGTCCTGGGTCATGTTGCAATTCTCCTGGGTGGTTTTTCCTGACATTTTACCGTCTCGCTCGTGCTTTACCCTAAAGCCACAGACGATTGCGGAGCAAGGGAGTGTCATAAAAAATTCATTTTCGGGGGTGATCGAATCGATAAACTATCTATACCGTTTTTACAGGGAGCCGATCATGGCCGAACAGAAGAAAACCCCAGTCAAACCAGTCGTTGCGGCCAAGCCGCCGAAGCAACTGGTGCCGCGCACTGCCCCCAAGGCCGCTGCAGCCAAAGCGCCTGCCGAAAGTAAGCCTGTGCCAGCTCCGGTGGCGAAGCCAGCTGCCAAAGCGGCGACCAAGCCGGCCGTGACGCCAGCGAAGAGCGCGGCGCCGGCTGTCGCCGCAAAACCGGCCGCCGCTACCAAGCAGCCGACCAAACTGGTCAGCGCAAAGAAGCCGGTCAGGACTGCCAAGCCGGTAAAGGCCGAGAAGCCGGTCAAGCCGGAAAAAGTGGAAAAGGCGCCGAAGGCCAAGAAGGTCAAATTGGTGCGCGACAGTTATGCGATGCCGGAGGCCGAGTACGCCCGCATCGGCGAACTTAAGAAGCGTTTGGCCACGCTCGGCCGCGAGGTCAAGAAGAGCGAACTGCTGCGCGGTGGCATCGCCGTGCTGGCGGCGCTCAACGATGCCGAGCTGCAAGCCGTGATGGGCCGCGTCGAGCGCATCAAGACCGGGCGGCCGGCCAAGTAGCAAAAGACTGCAAAGTTGTCTTCGGACCGGTCCGGGGAGTGTGTCGCCGGTGATACACTTCTCCCGACCGGTCGGCCCTTGCTGGGAACCGGAGAGAGCCCGTCGCCGAAAAGGTGAGGGAATAAAACAACCGCCCAAGGCAAGGTGAAAAGTTGTCACAACTATCGACCCTGGAAGTGATCCCGGGCGCCCCGGCTTATGTCGGGCTCGCGCCTTTCTTGCGTCGCAGTATCGCCGGTGAGGATTTGCGGCCCATGGCCCAGGCCCTGCTCGATCAAGCCAACGCCAATGCGGACGATGCCGACAGCTTGATGAATCTGGCGCTGGTCCTGCAGTGCATCGGCAGTCGCGATGCTGGTCTGACTCTGCTCGGCGAAGCGCTGAACATGAAGACGACCTATGTCCTGCCGGCGCGCCGCCAACCGACTCGCTGTCGCCTGCTGATGCTGATGGTGCCGGGCGATATCTCGACCAATACGCCGCTCGATTGTCTGCTCGAAGACAGCGACATCGAACTGATCCAGTGCTTCCTGCATCCCACGGTGCCCAGCCTGGAGGGGCTGCCCGAGCACGATGCGCTGTTCGTCGCGATCAGCGAGGGCGAGCTGTACAACCCCTTGTTGCAATGGCTTTCGCATGCCTTGGCTCATCATGCCAAGCCTGTGCTCAACCAGCCAACTGCGATTGATCGCCTGTCGCGCAACGCAGTCAGCGCCTACCTGCAAGGTACGCCGGGGCTGTTCATGCCGGAAACCGTTCGGGTGGGTCGGGTGGCCCTGCAACGCCTGGTCACCGGCCAGACGACGCTGCAGGACATTTCCGTCTCGCTACGCTTCCCGGTGATTCTGCGTCCGCTCGGCTCGCAAGGCGGACGCGATCTGGAAAAACTGGAGTCGTCGCAGGAATTGGCCGATTACCTGGCGCGTGTTCAGACCAAGGAATTCTATCTGGCCAATTTCATCGACTACCGCGGTGCGGATGGCTTGTACCGGAAGATGCGCATCATCCTGGTCGATGGCAAACCGCATGTCGCGCACGTCGCCATTTCGGATCACTGGATGATCCACTACGTGAATGCAGGCATGT